>MWEV01000055.1 GCA_002071245.1 Deltaproteobacteria bacterium ADurb.Bin026 | reverse complement strand
CCACTACCGAATCGTTGAGGAAAAACCCGTCCCGAAACAACGGAATATCCTCAAAGACCAAATCATTGAGTTTGAGGGATACTATTCCCGAAAGAAATGCTCCGGCACCTTAAGGAGAATAGAGGTATGGGACGAAGAAAAGAAAGAAGTCATTGTTCTGCTCACCAACCATCCCGGCCTCGGCGCCACTACCATATCCTCCATCTACAAAGACCGCTGGCAGATCGAGATATTCTTTAAAACCCTCAAACAGAACCTCAAAATAAAGACCTTTGTGGGAACATCGAAAAATGCCCTCCTCATTCAGATCTGGACAGCATTGATCGCTATCCTCATTCTCAAATACCTGAGGTTCAGGTCGCAGTTCAACTGGTCGCTCTCAAACCTCGTTGCAATGCTCCGGTACAACCTCTTTACCTATAGAGATTTATGGGAATGGCTCAATAAACCCTTTAATGTGCCTGCGCTGGTGCCTGTGGGTGAACAAATGAGGTTGGAGTTTAGTAATATTGGACAGCAAAATGCAATATAGTAAACATGTTTTGACCCAACCTGATTTTGATAAAAAGCAACTTATTTGCCTAACATGATGATTTTATTAGAGGTGAATCTGGGAATTGTGGTATTTTGGACAGCAGTGTTTATTAACCTATTTTGCCATCAAACCTTGAAGCTTTGTACAACATTTTTAAGATTTGATGCAAGCCCAGCCAGTTCAGAGGCAGTCCGGGAAATATCTTCAGAGGACGATAGATTATCTTTGGTTACATCCGATATATGGTTTATATCTTTTGTAATCTCTTCTGTAGTGGCGTTCATCTCTTCAATGGCGGATGCTATCTGGTGGATGTCGCTGTAAAGATTTTCAATGCTTTCAATTATATGCTGCAAGGCTGTCTGTGCCTGCGATGAATATTTTACCCCGGCTGCAACCTTGTCCTTTGTGGCATCCATAGACTCAACAGTCTTTGTTACGCCAGCTTTTATGGTGTTAATCATACCGCCTATCTCGGTAGTGGATGACCCTGTCCGTTCGGCGAGCTTTTTGACCTCATCGGCAACCACGGCAAATCCTCTCCCATGTTCTCCGGCGCGGGCTGCCTCTATGGCCGCATTGAGTGCAAGAAGGTTTGTTTGATCTGCTATTTCTTCTATAACAGTGATTATATTACCTATTTTTTCCGATTGTTGCCCTAGTTCTTTTACAAATTCCGATACCTTTTCAACTGTCTCGGCGATTATATTGACCTCGTATATGGCCTTTTCAACCGTTCCCTGGCCATCTTTAGCAACCTTTACAGCATCGCTTGCCGAATCGGCAATCTTGCTTGAATTTCTAGCGATGTCTTCCGAGGCCTGATTCATCTCAGTGGATGCCGTTGCAACCTGGGTTGCACTTTCTACCTGTTCTGTAGCGCCCTGAGACAGTTTTTTTGCAGATGATTTTAACTGATCCCCCTCTGCTGCCAGATTTGTGGCTGATGCCATCAATTCATCTATTGTTTCTCTTATATGGGTATTCATGGCGTCAATTGACTTGGCAAAAATGCCCATCTCATCTTTTCTATGAAGGGCTTTAGGCGAAACAGGGATGGAGAAATCACCTTTTGCCATCTCGTCTATGTGTGAGGATGATACCATGATGGGTATGGCTATGCTCTTTGTTATAGCCCTCGAGAACAATACTCCAACCACCAGATTGATGATCCCTATCGCAGTAAATACTATTAAAGCCATCCGCTGCGCATTTTTTGCCTCATTATACCTGTAGTCTGTTCTGTCATCACTGTATTTTACTATGGCCTATGCTACTGTTATATAATTTTCAACAATTTTTGATAATTCTGCGAATTTCTCCGATGCCTCTTTTGTGTTGCCTGACATACCGTGTTCTATGGTCTGGTTATTTACATCTCTCCCTTTTGCAGCCTCTTCTTTTAGTTTTTTTATCAGATCCTGCCCCTCTTTATTGGTTTCCAGCTTTTCGAGTCTTTCCATGGAAACCTTGTATTTTCCCCTTATTGCATCAATCTTCTTTTTTGCTTCCTCTCTGGCAGCGGAATCGGATGTTGTAACTATCTGCCCTATAAGATATGTTATGTCTGAAAATGCCTTTCTTATATCGTTTGCGTATCGTGCTTTCGTGTTATTGACCTTAACGATTCTGTCAAGGTTGTTGGATATCGTTTGAAGATATATTATGCCTATGACTACATTGATTACCATCAGGGCAAGTATTATTCCGAATCCTATCCCAAGCCTTTTCCCTATCTTAACATCCGTAAAAAGTTTCATAATTGCTCTCCTTTTGGTTTTTATAACAAACGCAGGTTCCTAATATAATAAAAAATCCTGCATTAATGCACTTAATCAAAACGTTGTAGTTGTTGGTCCAATG
This sequence comes from Deltaproteobacteria bacterium ADurb.Bin026, assembly GCA_002071245.1. GTDB lineage: Bacteria > Desulfobacterota > Syntrophorhabdia > Syntrophorhabdales > Syntrophorhabdaceae > MWEV01. The sequence goes on along the minus strand of MWEV01000055.1, from coordinate 19,796 downwards.
TTATTTTCTTGGTTCTATGAATTTATAATGTTACTTCCGTGAATATTATCGGACTATTTCACAAAAACTTTATGGTGCTCAGCATGATTTTGGTATTCATATCGGCAGTTTTGACACAGAACGGAAACACCTTTTATTTTCATATGTTACCCGTTTTTGCTTCAAAAAGCACATATCCATTTTCTTTTGCCAATGTTTCAACATGTTGTACTGATTGTGTTGGTACAACAAAAAACAAAGATAGACGATTATATGATCAAGACTGCTGGGTTGCATCTATGTGTACCTTCCGTTGTATAATGAAAGCCAATCTTGGATGGATAAAATATAATGGACATGTCTATGTCTTTTCCGTATCTCCCAAGATACCAATAGCCCTTTTTGGATATGTCTGTTAACCCCAAAAAAAACTGCTTTTATCTGCGTTAACCCTCAATAAATAGCCTCCTTTCACATTAGAATCAATTGCTTGCCGACAACGCACACCATGTAAAAAAGGACATCATGTACGGAAGATAGAATTTATGTCGGGATTGACAATCATTAAAATATAAACTGGTAAATCTCCTTTTCTTCTGAAACAATCTTCTTAAATATCCCACCGGCTATCTTCATGGAGTGCTGGAGATAGAGCATTTTCGATTCCCTCAGTATAAAAGGTTTGCTGCCCTGTCCGGGGGTAACAGAAAGGACAGTCCCGTTGCCACCACGACTTGTTTCAAGGGAAATATATTCAATGCCAGCGATAGCAAGTTGTTCAAGAAGGGCGCTAAGAATATCCTGAAACATGAGTCTGTCTGCAGTGATGTAAGGTTTTTCCTGCGCTGGAGAAAATGAAAAACGGGTAGAGGAAAAAAGCGGGGTATAGGCAATCCTTTTGGTAAGTTCATCGATAAATTCCTGATCATTGTCCAGCGTCTCGAAGATACGATAGGGTTCAACATGTTCTCTCCGCAGTGTAGCAATAGTCCCTTCTACTGTATCGTTTAGATCAAAAAGGGTCTCTTGGTCAACAAAGCAAACGCCATAGACCACATTCACAAAATCCGACAGGAGGATCTTGATCCTTCTGAGGAAACAAGGGTCGAAGAGGCCAGATATTCTTTCAGGCTCAAAAATCTTGTTGACCTTTCTCGAAAACTGTACAGCCTTCAAGATTACGGGGGTTCCTCTCTTGCCCTTAAGTTCCATTATGAAACTGTTGAATTCATCGACAGTCTTATCGAGCATGTCCGAATCAATAGCGCTGAGGATCGACTTTGCACTTTCGTTTTCACCAAGCATATCAAGGTAATACGATATTTTTAGGAGTCGCGCAGAAATGATCGAAAAAATATTGCTCGCCTCCTCAAGGAGAACAATGGCATATTCTGATAAATACATCGAACGTTCCCTGTCGAATAGCGCAAGATCATTTAATCGCAGGGCTTCTTTGCTGCTTTCCAGGAATATCCGTATTGTCTTGTCAAAATCCATGATGTTTCCATGGCCTGGTAATATATGGGTAATTCCATTTCTTTTCCCTATTTTCACTATTGTCTGTAATGAAACCGCAATCTTATTGTTATCCCAGCCTTGTCTGCCGGCAATACCAGGGGTTACGGCGAGGTGAAGATCGCCGGTGCATATAAACCGCCCTATCCGATAACACATACTGTCTGGACTGTGACCAGGGGTATGGAATGCTTCAATCCTGTCATTTCCGCAAGCGGGAATGATATATGACTGAATGGCATACCCGTTTTCAATCTCCAGCATTCTGATTTCGATTGGCAAGGGACGCCCTTCAAGGTTTGCCGTCACACCGTCAGGCCAGAAGAAACGGTCCCGTACCCTGCATACTGGCAGCACCGAACCATTCATGTTTGCCAAGGTAATATCTCTATTCATCGTCTCGATAGCATCCGCAGCGATAGGGTGACATATAATCTCACCATTGAATGTCTGATCCATGAGAAGGTCAACCGCTAAAAAATGGTCGATGTGACAATGCGTTAGAAAGATAAAGACAGGAATAGGCTGTTCTCCTCGCTGCGCCATGATGGCACGACGGATATCTTCTATCTGCTCCGGGTCAGAGCCAGGGTCAATCACGAGAAAGAATAAAGGAGATTTTATTATGTAAGCATTGGAGCAGAGCACTGAGGATTTTCGAATCAAGGGATAGATAAAGATATTGTCAGTTCCAGGTACCAATGACCACATATAAGGCGTGGGCGGTGTTGTTTGGAATGATGCAGCAACTGTCATAAGGTTACACTCCAATCATAAAGTTATTATTTTATTATTGCGGGGCCTTTGTTTCACCATAATGGAAAAGGCCATGGCGGCAAGACACATTAGCCCTCCAGCAACATAGGAATAACTGAATCCTCTATAGAGGAGCACTTGGGAACCCCGCAAATCATTCAGATTTATCCCTCCCTGGGCACTACCGCTCAGAGATTGAGAAAATATCAACTCAAACACCGCAACACCAAAAACCATACTCAGATTGATTGCGGTATTGAGTAAACCTGAGGCAGCACCTTCTTTTCCCTTCGGAGCAAGCCCCATAACCAGGCTGTTGATAGGCGACAGAAAAAAAACATATGAAAAACCAAGCCAACCAAGAAAGACAATCACCGGAACAATACCGCTTAATCTCATAGTATATGCAAAGACGAACGTATTGACAGCCCCGGAAAGCATTGCAATCGCGCACATCCTAACTGGATTCGTCCTATCTGAGAGTTTGCCAGCATAGGGCGACACAAAAACATAGATAAGCGAATATGTTAGGAGAACCATCCCTGTTTGTGCCGAATTTATCCCTTTGACAAGTTCAAGGAAAAAAGGAAGCAGAAAGGAATTTCCAGCAATAAGCATGTACGCCATGGTGGTTGCAAGAAGCGCAAAGACAAACCCTCCGCTCTTGAGCATTCCTGTATCCAGCAAAGGGTTGGCACATTGCTTCTCCCATAGAACAAAACAAATAAACAACAAAACTGAAGCAACAGCAAACATCAGGACAGTTGGAGATGTCCACCCCCTTTTACTGCCTTCATTTATCACATAGAGAAGTACAGATAATGCAGAGAAGCTAAGGATAGCCCCAAGGATATCAAAGCCCCCTGGGTTCGTCATAGCCTTTGACTGGGGAGTATTTGAAGAAGGCAGATACCTCAATGCAAAGAAAATAGCAATAACCCCAAGCGGGATATTAATCAAAAAAACAAGTCTCCAAGAAAAATACCCGGCGATTATGCCGCCCAGCGGTGCCCCGGCGGCAACTCCAATGGCAGTAGCAGTGGCGTTTATACCAAATGCCCATCCAAGTTTTTCCCGTGGGATAGTTTGTGCTATCATGGCAAAACTCGTTGCAAGAAGAATAGAACTCCCCAATCCCTGCAAAAACCTGGAGGCGATAAGCGAATAGATCCCCTGCGACAATCCGCACAATAACGAACCTAAAATAAACACTATATAGCCTATGATGAATAGGTCTTTAAACCCCAACTTGTCGCCAAGTTTGCCAAAGAGTATTAGCGTGCCGGTAATAACAACCAAATATGCCGTTACAATCTGTGATGCCTCGGAAGTTCCTATATTGAACGCTCGGGAAATGGTGGGGAGGGAAACATTGACCGTATAGAGGTTGAGCCGTGCCAAAAAAGATGCAAAAGCGATGCTCAAAACAATCATGTAATCTCTTTGACTTTCCCTTATCATGGCGGATAAACTACACCACTTTTTTTGCCCTAACAAGAAAAAAAATATCAAAGCATAATCATCAAAAGAACATAATAAGGTTGAGCGAATCAAAGTGAAGATGCGTTTGAAGTAAATTTTAGGATTACCAAATCTTAATAGAGTTGCCTTTTTGTTTTATTGATTTTGTCTGATAAGCCAAGACTTACTTCCCGCTTTTTCCTTCGATTTCTTTTCTTTGGGTAGAAATAGGATAAAAAATCCAAAATATATCATGCTACGAATTAATTTATTATGAATGGTAATTATTTGAAAATATAAATGCCCGGGACGGGAATCGAACCCGTACAGCCACAAGGACCGAGGGATTTTAAGTCCCTTGCGTCTACCTATTCCGCCACCCAGGCATTAACATTTTTATAATAAGAAAAACAATCAAAGTCAACACGCAAATTCAGTAATTGACTGTCTATGGTTAATTTGTCCCTATTCTCTTTTAAAATATTTGAAATATCTTGACATAATAAAGTTGATTGTGCTAAAAAAAGAACATTATGATTAACATCGCAATGAAAATAGAAAATATCAACTGGATATGGTGGTGGCAAATATTATAGGTATGAAACCGTAAATATTTGGCCACGGGCGGTTTCATACCGCCTGTGGCCTTTTTTATTTGGAGGCCATGGGGAGCAACAACACCCATGGTCTTTTTTATATTAAGTTAGTTGAAAAAAAATATGAGGAGGAGAAACAATGGAAAAAAAAATACTGTTAAACGAACGTGATATACCGCGTGCATGGTACAACATACAGGCTGATTTGCAAACCCCTCTGCCTCCACCACTTAACCCCGAGACAGGTGAGCCTATTACGCCAGATATGCTTTCACAGATTTTCCCTATGAACATTATCGAGCAAGAGGCAAGCGTCGAAAGGTGGATCGATATACCCGATGAGATAATTGAAAAACTTCTCATATGGAGACCTACACCCTTGTGCAGGGCTTATGGGCTTGAAAGACATCTCGGAACACCTGCAAAGATATACTATAAAAACGAGGGGGTCAGTCCTCCCGGAAGTCATAAGCCCAATACTGCCGTCGCACAGGTATATTATAACAAGATCTCAGGCACAAAAAGACTTACAACAGAAACCGGTGCAGGTCAATGGGGAAGTGCCCTTTCATTTGCCTGTAACCTGTTTGGACTTGAACTGAAGGTATATATGGTACGTGTCAGTTATAACCAAAAACCCTATAGAAAGATAATGATGGAGACGTGGGGTGGTAAGTGTGTACCAAGCCCCAGTCCTGACACCAACACCGGAAAGGGTTTTTACGAAAAGAATCCCGAACACCCGGGAAGTCTTGGAATTGCCATAAGCGAGGCAATAGAGGATGCAGTTACATCAAAGGACACAAAGTATTCATTGGGCAGCGTACTCAACCATGTGATGTTGCATCAGACGGTGATAGGGCTTGAGGCCGAGAAACAACTTGCCTCGGTCAACGAATATCCTGATGTGGTAATAGGTTGTGCTGGCGGCGGGAGCAATTTTGCTGGTCTTTCGTTTCCATTTATAAGGGATAAGATATACGGAAAAAACATTAAAATAATAGCCTCAGAACCAACGTCATGCCCTACCCTGACAAAAGGGCCTTATATATACGACTTTGCTGACACAGCAAAGATGACCCCTTTGTTACCAATGCATTCTATAGGACATGGGTTTGTCCCAGCACCTATCCATGCAGGCGGTCTAAGATACCATGGCATGTCACCTATTGTGAGTAAACTCCTTATTGACGGTCTAATTGAGGCAAGGGCATATACTCAGCTTGAAACGTTTTCTGCAGGCATTCTGTTTGCAAGGACTGAAGGATTTATTCCAGCGCCTGAGACTACACATGCCATTGCCTGTGTGATAGAAGAAGCAAAAAGGGCAAAGGAAGAAGGTAAAGAAAAAACAATTCTGATGAACTGGAGCGGGCATGGCATCATTGATCTACCGTCTTATGATGCATTTTTATCAGGAATGCTCGGCGACTATGTACTACCTGACGAAGAGATAGCAAGACTGGTGAAAGATTTGGAAAAATATCCAAAACCAAGATAATGAAAATCTTTGAATTGCAAAATTGTTTGATATTTAAATTTATTCAGGATTAGGATAGTTATGAATATATATTGTTCACAGCTTGGCATGATTGTTGAATTTTATTATTGCATATCAATGCATGAAGGTTTACCATGCTTAAGCACACCGAGATGCTGGGCAAACAGGATGGATATTGAAGGCTATCTCAAGGGGTTGATGGGGGAAGAGGGGTTTTTTAATTATTTTGCTTCTTTGCCTAAAACAAGGCTTGAAAGGATTGTGGAGTTAGTTAATAATTTGGTTGAAAAGGATTAGGAGGAAATAGTGTTTCTGTCTGATAGAGTGATGAACATGAGACCATCGGGGGTCAGAAAAATATTCGACCTTGCAAACAAAGTAAAAAACCCTATAAACCTGAGTATAGGCGAACCTGACTTTGATATACCCAAACCCGTAAAAGAAGAAGGTATAAAATGGATTAATGCCGGATTTAATAAATATACCTCTTCTGGCGGCATACCAGAACTAAGGGTAAAGATATTTCGTATGCTCAAAAAAAGAGGGATAATATGCGATGATGTTATCGTTACAGCGGGTGTGACTGGCGGACTACTTCTTGCCCTTATGGTAACGTTGAATCCCGGCGATGAAGTGGTAATCCCCGACCCATATTTTGTGCTTTATGAGTATCAGATAGCGCTTTTGGGTGGCAAGCCTGTGTTTGTGGACACATATCCAGATTTCACATTGGAGGAAGACGCATTAAGGGCTGCAATTACCGACAAAACAAAGATAATTCTGATCAACAGCCCCAATAACCCCACAGGCATGGTTCATTCAAAAGAAGAACTCGAAATGGTGGCGAGGGTGGCAAAAGAGAAGAACCTTCTTGTCTTCTCAGATGATATCTATGACAAATTTGTTTATGATGACATTGAAAGGGTTTATCTCGGTCAACTTTACGATAGAGCAATTACATTCGGTGGTTTTTCAAAAACATGGGGAATGACAGGTTGGAGAATCGGTTATGTTGCTGGTTCAAAAGAACTAATCCAATGCATGGTGACTATGCAACAATACGCATTCAGCAGTGTCAATTCCTTTGCCCAGAAGGCTGCCCTTTATGCCCTAGACTACGATACAAATGCCTTAATCAAAGATTACAAAAGAAAAAGAGACCTAATCTATGAGGGTATAAAGGATAAGTATAATGTTGTTAAACCAAAGGGTGCATACTTTATATTTCCAGAGGTGCCTGGAGGAAACGGTGATAAGTTCGTAGAAAAGGCACTGAAAAACAATCTTTTTATCATTCCTGGCAGCGTTTTTTCGAAAAAGAAATCTAATGTACGTATTTCATTCGCTGCTAGCGAGGAAAACCTGCTCAAGGGAATAGAAATATTGAGAAAATTGATTTGAGAAAATTAGGATACCTCTTGGCAATCATTATTTAGTTAAGTTCAAAAAGGAAAAGTTATGCATGATAATTTATGTGAAGCACTGATTGGTAACGGTACAAGACTTATATACACTACAAACAGATCGATTGGAAACACTCTTGGGTCGCTAAAGGATGCAAATGCTTCATTCCACTATGAAGTCTCGATAAACGAAAAGGTTGCATATGAACTTGCCCTCGCCGGGGGGATTTTATCAAAAAGGACGGCATGTATTTTTTCTACCGAGGGACTCTATGAAGCCCTTGATCCCCTTATGAGCTCAGCTTATACAGGTGTCATCGGCGGGTTTGTTTTGATGTGCATGAAGGATACCGATGAAGAGATCACCCCCTTGGGACCGTTTTCAAAACTCCCCGTTATCGTATCTATATATCCAGATTTATTGAATAAAACCATTCAATACGCATATTATATTTCTGAAAAATATCAGATACCCGTGATAGTTCAAACAGAAACAAGTGAAATACAAGAGGCAAAGGATAATGATTTGAGTTACGGGATGCGAGAAACAGGATCTGGTTTTTCTTTATTTGAAAAAAACCCAGGCCGTTGGGCTGCTACTCCAAAATTTAGATTTCAACTTCATCAACTCATCAACGATAAAACAGAAAAGATAAGGAAAGAATTTGAAGGTTACGAGGGCAACTCGAAGATTATACGCGGTAGCAAAACAGGAATTATTACAAATAAAAAGGAGTTTCTTGAATTCTATTCGGAAGATACAAATGTGCTTTTCCTTTCAACTATTTATCCATTACCTCTAAAACTTGTTGATGACTTTATGCAATGTGTTGAAGATGTATATGTGATAGAAGGGGAATATCCGGTTCTTCAAATGCAAATTCCAGATATGACAAAGGTTAAGACCGAACGCTTAAAGGAGGTTCCCAAAACACCAAAGCCTGAAGAGACTATGTATGGTTTTGAAATCATTAGAGATAAGCTCGGTGCTGCATCTTCAATAAATATGGCGCACGGCATCAAAAAGCTGGAACCTAAAAGAAAGGTACTTGCAATAACGTTTGAGGAACATTTTTTTCATTCCGGCATGCCTGCCTTTGTAAATACCCTGTATAACAACTCCTCATATGTACTGCTCATTTTGACAAACGAAAAAGAAGATGAGATCAGACGCATAATGGATGGATTCGGTTTTTATAACTATCACCACATCAATGATACCACGGACATTGAAAGTTTTATAAACAGCGATGCACTGACTGTTTTGTTCTACAGGGGGATTATATGACAAATAAAAGATCGTTGCAGATTGCAAAAACAGAATTGCTAATCAAATACAGGATTTTGCCAATTTACTGCCGCTTACTGTTCGGTGTTCAATTTTTACAATTCAATAATACCAGGAGTGACCATGAAACTTGAAATCGTATGCACTGGTATAGGGGGAAGGGGGGTCCTCCTTGCTTCAACAATGCTGATAGAGACCGCTGTAAAGGCTGGTATGAAGGCTATGGCATCAGATGAATACGGTATGAGCCAGAGAGGTGGCTCTGTTGTCTCACTTATAAAAATAGGTGATTGCAATAGCCCTCTAATAGGAAGGGAAAACGCCGATATTTTGTTTGCCTTTGAAGAAAGTGAATTTTACAGAAACCTTGTTTTTTTGAAGAAGGGCGGGACCGCTTTGATAAATACGCGGAAAAAAACGCTTCCTGTTAGGGTAGATGAACTTTTGAAGGCAAGGCGTGTTGATTGCCATCTTGTCGATGCTGACGGTATTGCAAGCAGCAAAGGGTCGATACAGGCATCTAATATGGCGCTTCTTGGGTTCTTTGCAAATGTTGGAAAAGCTCCATATAATGTCAATGCCCTCAGGGAAACGATAAAAGAAAAAACAAAATCTAAGCTTGTTGAAAAAAATCTCGAGATATTTGATGCAGGATATCAATCCCAGGTTGAATGAGATGCTTTGTCTTGGAGGATGAATCGTGGGTAATATAAAGATGGAAGTTATGATTGGAAATTACAGTATAGCAAGGGGTCTCGTAGAGGCAGGGTTGGAGCTTGCAGCGGCTTATCCAGGTACCCCAAGTTCCGAGATAATACCAGGCATCATTGAATTTAACAAAAGAGAGGGCGGACACATACATGCCGAATGGTCCACAAATGAGCGATGCGCCTTTGAGGTTGCATTTGGTGCCGCCTTAACGGGAAAAAAAGCGGCGTGCATGATGAAACAGGTTGGCTTGAATGTGGCATTTCCATCTTTTCTGTCTGCAAGGCGAAAAAGGATAAAAGGCGGGCTTGTCATCATCTGTTGCGATGACCCGGGACCTCAATCTTCCCAGACAGAACAGGACACAAGGTTGATAGCTACGCTTATGGGTGTGACTGTATTCGACCCGTGCTCACCAAGGGAAGCCGGTGATGTAGCATACCATGCCATGGAATATTCATATAAACACAAGGTTCCAGTAGTTGTCCGTCCTACCCATAGGGTGAGCCATGCAAGGGAAAATATTGGTCTTTACAAACCTGGCACGAGAAAGGTCGTATTGAACGAGGGGATATTTTTACAGAGCGGAGGGTTTGGTACACATACCAAAGGATTAAAAGACGGTATAGAGGGGAAAGTGGGGGTTGTAAAACCAAGCGATAAAAACCCTCCGCCAAAAGGCAAGTTCGGTATAGTGGCCTCAGGCATGACATTTTCAATTACTGCAGATGTTGTCCACGAACTCAATATGTTATACAAAATACCAATATACAAGGTCATCAAGATTAATCCTGTTGAAAAAGGACTATTTGATTTCGTAGATAGCCTGGAAAAGATACTTGTACTCGAGGAAACGGACATCGTCTTGGAATCAGTCATACACAGAGGTAACAAGGTTTTCGGCAGGAAAAACGGATATGTTCCTGCTGCCGGAGAACTTACTTACGATACTATAAGGGACATTATAGAACGGCTTGCAAATGAGACTGGCCTTGGAAAGAGTGGGTTTAGTCCGGATATTTCAATTGAAGATTCATTGAAAGAAATTACATTTACACCAAGACCACCTACGCTTTGCGCAGGATGCCCCCACAGGTCTGCATTCTTTGCTATGAAACATGCCTTTCCTGATGCGATTTTTCCAGGTGATATAGGATGTTATACACTCGGCATTTCTATGGGGGCAGTTGATACATGCATCGATATGGGGGGAGGCGTTGACCTTGCTTCAGGTTTTTACAAGGCATTTTCTCAGGATGGAAAATTTATACCTATTATTGCATCGATCGGTGATTCCACATTTTTTCACGCCGGTCTTGAACCTCTATACGATGCAAGATTGACAGGCAAGAGATTCATTCTTGTGATTATGGACAACAGCACAACCGCCATGACAGGTATGCAGCCAACGCCACAGTCAGGGATAACGGCAGATGGCACAAAAACACATTCAATTAATATTCAAGATGTGGTCAAGGCATTTGGCGTTGACTTTCTCAGGATTATAGACCCTTATGACATACCCCTTTTAATAGAGACATTAAAAGAAGCCTACAATTACCTTGCATCTGATAATAATCTTGAACATAAACCAGCCATGATAATTACAAAAAGAGAGTGTATCCTTTCAGCGAAAACAAAGCCTGATGCCTCATCTGGTGCGGTCGATATCGAACAGAATTGCATAGGATGCAAGGTGTGCACCAAATACTTTGATTGCCCTGCCCTTGTTTTTGATAACGAAAAACAAAAGATTACCATCGATGAAGGTCTTTGTATAAAATGTGGCTTGTGTCTTGTGGTGTGTTCAATGAAAAGGCCTTCAAAAAAGGCAAAAAAATAGATGAGCGGCACTGAATCTGTATCTGTCGTCATTATAACAAAAAACACGAAGGAAATGCTCAAGGGTCTTCTCTGCTCTATAAAAAACGATATTTCACTTCAACCTTTCATAAAAGAACTGGTTGTTGTAGATAACGCTTCAACCGACGGAACAGACACAATGATTACGCATGATTTCCCGGAAGTTTTGCTTATAAAAAACTCTGAAAACAAAGGCTTCGCTGCAGCAGCAAACACAGGGATAGCACACACAACAGGCCACTACATACTCCTTTTGAATTCCGATACCATTATAATTAAAGGTGAAATTTTCAAGATGCTCGAATTCATGGCAGCACAAAAGGACGTGGGCATCTGTGGACCACAACTCGTTTACGATAACATGAAACCGCAACGTTCCTTTGCATACAGACCTAATATGATTATTGAGTTTATTCCAAAATCTGTCTTAGAGTTTTTCTTACCTTCCAGATATGCGAATAAAAACCGTATATATACCGCCCCTGTTGATGTGGACTCTCTTATTGGTGCAGCTTTAATGATCTCAAGAAATGCGTTTAATGTTACTGGCGGTTTTGATGAACGATTTTTCTTTTTCCTTGAGGAAACAGACCTATGTCTGAGGGTCAGAGAAAATGGCCTTAGAATTGTTTTTCTTCCTGATGTAAAGATAGTGCACTTTCAGGGCAAGACGGTCAAGCAATCGTGGATCAACGGAAGGATTGAATACAACATTTCATTGCACAAATTCATTAAAAAACACCACAGCTATCTCTATTATGCTGCCTTTAACCTTATAAGATTTCTTAAATGCCTTCTTATAATTGTCACATACTGCATAGTACCCTTTATTCTCTGTTCAGAAAAACAAAGGGTTAAATACATGTATTATCTCCGTTTGTTTGCATGGTATATGAAACTATGCCCAAATAAGGGTGGATTACGCCCTAACTTTCAAGAACAAAAATAACCTCAAGTGTAACCCTATATTCTACAATCTTTCCGTCTTCAACTTTGCACCTGTAATCCTTTACCTTCAGACCGGTTATACCCCTTAATGTTTTAGAGGCACGTTTAAATCCTACAGTTATAGCATCATCAAAACTTTTCGGAGAGCCTGCAACAACCTCTGTTATCCTTGCTACCCTTCCATCATTTTTCATATTACCCCCTATATCAGTTTTAGCTCATTGCTGATAATTCATAAACCAAATATTTTTGCACTGATTGTATTTAATCAACTGTGCAATAAAAAGCTAACAAGAAGAATCAACAGTGTCAACAACAAAAAACATATCTTCCAGGCTATATATAATTAATCGCATCGAATAGATCCTTTTCAGTGTAAACACATTGAAACACAATAAAAGGTTTGATGTGCAATAGATTACATGTTATAAAAATATGATGAATGTCATCATTGCAATTGTAATCTTGCTCTTTCCATTCTTTGCAACGGCTGATGATGTTATTACAGCCCCTTCTTACATCCTTGTTGAAAAAGATTCTTTTAATGTTGTTTCGGGCAGGGATTACCACAAAAGACTTGCCCCAGCAAGCACCACAAAGGTCATGACAACTATAGTTGCATTAGAAAAATTAAACGGTAACGAGATTATAAGGGCAGATGGTAACGTTGTCTCCATACCGCCTTCAAAACTAAGTCTCTCACCTGGCGCAGAATACAGGGCCATCGATTTAATAAAAGGTGCTATGGTTAAATCTGCAAACGATGCAGCATATGCCATTGCGGTTCATGTATGTGGAAGTGAAACAGCCTTTGCTGACGCGATGAACAGAAAGGCATTTGAGATAGGTGCATATAATACGAATTTCAGGAATGCATCCGGTCTTTACGTTAACAACCAATACACCACTGCCTATGACCTTGCCCTGATAATGAGATATGCACTGTCAATCGACCGATTTAGAGAGATTGCAGCAGAAAGATATTTTTCATTTAAAGAGGGTGAAAAATCTATCCGCTATAAAAACCACAACAGATTTTTATTCTGTTTTGAGCCAGCCATTGCTGGAAAAACAGGCTTTACAAAGCTTTCGAGACATTGTTATGTGGGTGCATTTGAAAAGGATGGGAGGGTTTATATACTCGCCCTACTTGGCAGCAACAACTTATGGGGTGACGCCATAAACATATTGAAAAATCTTTACGAACAACTCCCGTCAGACAAGGAAATAAGATTGGCAAAATCTTACAATGTCAAGCTTACGTCATACAAACACAAAAAAGAGACTAAACCTGTTGCGAAGAAAAAAAAGAAGATAAAGAAGACAAAAACAAGCAAATCAAAAGCCTCAGTAGCCCGATGAAGTCTAAAATCCTTGTAATGTTCCTTTTATTATTCGTATTTCCGTATTTTTTGTTTGCTTTAACGCTTGAGGAGGAAAAGAAATACGGCAAAGAAATTTATTTCGAGATTGCAAGGTCAGTACCGGTAAACAATGATCCTTTTATCTCTATCTATGTTAATGACATTAAAAACAGACTCGAGCAAAACGCAAGCCTGTCCTTTCCAATTGTGCTAACAATTATTGATTATCAAGCACCCGATGCCTTTGCAACCATGGGTGGCTATGTGTTTATTTCAACTGGCCTAATCGCTATGTGTGATAAAGAAGAAGAGCTTGCAGGTGTTATGGCGCACGAGTTTGCACACATATCGAGACGTCATATAGCGAAAAGAATAGAAAAGGAAAAATATATAAATATCGCATCAATCGCAGCGTTACTTGCAGCCATAATAGTACCGGATCCTGGGGTAAAGGGTGCGGTTCTTACAACAGGGATGGGTTCAGCACAGGCGATGTCCCTTAAGTATTCACGTGAAGACGAGGATGAGGCCGACAGAGTAGGTGCTACAATAGCAGACAAAACAGGATATGGAGGTCTTGGCACAGCGGACTTTCTACGCAAGCTAAGGTCGGCAGGCGGCGATAAGGTGCTACCGCAATATCTTTTAACACATCCATATCATGAGGAAAGGATTATAAAACTCGAAAACACATGGCAAAGAAAGCCCGTACAAATTGATACATCCCTTTTTTCTTACCTGGTGACACGTACAAATATACTTCACAAAGACACAAGGGGAAGCTCTGAAGACATTTGGATTGGAAAATATGAAAAAGATAAATCAAACCCGGTCAATGTGTACGGTGCAGCCCTCGTGTACTCAATAAAAGGCAACGTAAATAAGGCCATTGAATTAATAAAATCGATGGATTCACCTTATAAAAACACATTTCTCGGTGAGATGCTGGTAAATGCATACAGATTTCCTGAAGCCGAAGAGATACTTAAACATGAAACAGGTCCTGTCGCAAGATTTTACTTTGCGAGGGCATTAGAAGGCTCCGGTAAAACAAATTCAGCAATAGATGTATTTAAGCAGATATTGCCTTATGGCAACATATATCCTGATATCTATTATCGCTATGGAATGCTTATGGGACGAACTGGCCATGAGGCCGATGGCCATAAATATCTCGGCAGGTTTTATCTGGAAAACGGCAGACTTGATCAAGCAAGAAGCCATTTCGAAAAGGCAATCGCAAAATACGGCATAAACTCAATGGAAGCGGCAAATATCATGAGAATCATCGACAGCATGAAAAAGGGAACCTCAGGCTCAAAATAATAAGCGATAAATCAAATGTCTCATGGCATTATGAATTAATAACTATACTGTATGCTCTAACAGGTATTCGTGTCTGACCCTTTTTACACTTCTAAAGATATTTTTTTTCACATTTTTATTATGTTTTTTTAATTCTCGCACCATATTTTTCACAAGGGTTCTTTTAGATGTCATACTATTGGGGCACAAAGACGATACAACTGGCAACGAAAGCATAGATGCAAGCCTTGCAAGCTCTACCTCTTCAACGTAGGCAAGTGGTCTTATGATCGCCAACCTACCTTCGAATAATTCCTGATATGGAGTCATTGTGCAAATCTCCCCATTGAAAAAAAGGTTTAAAAGCATAGTTTCAATAATATCATCCATATGATGCGCAAAGACAATTTTCGTAAAACCCTTTTCATGGGCTAGATTAAAAAGGGACTTCCGCCTGTTCCAGCTACACCAGAAACAGTTGTAATCACCCTTGTTATTCCACCCTGACGGTGGTTGGGCAATTATGTATGGCAAACCTTCGTTTTCAAGATGTCTTACGAGGCTGTCCTTATTTACCCATTCAAAACCCATGTCAACATAACAAGCGGTAACCTCATAGTAAATCGGGACAAACTTTATCCTCTCCTTCATTATGCGCAGAAGACAGAGGCTGTCCTTTCCTCCAGAGACAGCCATAAGGACCTTATCGCCCTCTTTTAACATCTGGTAGTCCCAGATAGCCTTGCCCACCTTTTTAGAGGTAAAGTAAGTAAGTCTTTCCGGCGTCATACAAGGGATTCTGCTATCTGTGCAGCCCTTTCGATAGATTCTTTATTTACAACACCTTTTTCCGTACAACCTGTAGCATCTATGCTTCCTACATATGATATACCGAGGAAGTCAAAGGCTCTTTTAAACATATCTTTTATTATCAAAAATGTATCTTTGTTTTCATCGGCACATGTCATGATGGTAACAGCCTTTTTACCCTTGATTCGTGAGTTATATTCTGTATCGATAAATGCAATAGACCTGTCTATGACGAGTTTCAACTGACTTGAAGGCGTAGACCAATATACGGGCGTCGCATATACTATAAGGTCTGATTCCACAATATATTTACGGATATCCTTCATATCATCGTTTATCCTGCACACACCTTCAGGCGAACAGGTTAAGCAACCCTGACAAGGCCTTATATTGAGGTCATTTAAATATATGATTCTTACATCGCAGCCTTTTTCCTTTAATTTTTGTGAAAATGCATCTGAAAGCTGAATTGTATTGCCGTCCTTGCGTGGACTCCCAAAAAGAATGACTGTTTTCATCAATTTTCCTCCGTTACTTTTTCTGCTGTTCTGCCTTTGCCTTCATCTCCGCCTCGGCATCATTTTCCATCTTTTCCAGTCTTGTGTAATAATCTGGTATCTCTTCAAGGTGGTCTGTAGCTATTTCAAGCGCTATCATCCTGTTGGATGTATGCTCCTGCTCAATCTTAATACCAATTAACAACTGCTGCAAATCATATTTAGTTATGGGCTTGCCATCTGCCCTTCCACCCTTTAAATTTCCCCTGAAATGTATTATATCTATGCCATATTCCTTTTTTATAGCCTTGCGATACTCTTCATATTTTTTCTGATCTTCGCCTTGGGCATAAACATTACATACAATCAAAAGTGTACTGATTACAAAAATACAAAACGAAAATACTAAAATGGATATAGTCAGCTTATTTTTCATAGCATCCTCCGAACAAGGCATTAAAAATACATTGTAAAATAATATAGCAAACACCTCATATTTTCAATGTTCAAAATTATTTGAGTCATAAAAAGGATTATTTTGTAGAAAATTGATATAATATTCTAAAAATCAAAATGGAGGTTATCATGGTGGATCAATGGATAAAGGATATAAAGGCACAGGGTAACCCTGAATCTTTAGGTATGATCCTTGTGCACAATGGCATCGTAAGGGCAACATCAAGGGACGGAAAAACCGTAAAGGGCATGAGACTTTCATATGACAGCAAGGGGCTTTCAGAATGTATAAATGAGGCAAAAGAAAGGGAAGGCATAGTAGACATAAAGGTCTGGATAAATGAAGGCACCCTCCGTATCGGTGATGATATCATGTATGTCCTTGTAGCGGGAAGGTTTAGAACGGATGTTCTGCCTGTTTTTCAGGAATTGCTTTCAAAAATCAAAAAAGATATTGTCAGAGAAGGGGAGATTGTTACGTAAAAAATAAAGGGTTTAAAAAAATACTATAAAGCTAAAAATGTTCCATTGAACTTGAAAAAACCCAGAACAACAGCGCAAGAATGATCCTGTAGATTCCAAAGCTGATGAAAGAATGGTGTTTTATAAAATTCAGCAAGAATTTAACACTTAAAAGGGCAAACACAAAAGAAAGAATGAATCCGATAGACAAGAAATTGATCTGTGCTATAGAGAACTGATTCACATTTTTCATCAAATCCAGAACTGTTGCCGCAAGCATTGTTGGAACTGCGAGAATAAATGAAAATTCGACGATTGTTTTTCTTTTTAGGCCCAGCACCAGACCACCTACAATCGTGGCTGCAGAACGGGAGACACCAGGAATCATGGCAATAGATTGAAACAAGCCGATTAAAAGCGATGTGCGATAAGGAATACTGCCAATATCTTCTAAAGCATTATCCTTTTCTTTGTGAATCAACTCGAATACAATAAGGCATATTCCTCCAACAAACATAGACCAGAGAACAACCTGACTACTGCCCATAAGTAAATGCTTAATAATCTTATAAAAAATAAGTCCAAGCACTGCGGTTGGAATAAAGGCAAGGATTACCCTTTTTAATGCTTCGATATTAACAATCAATGTTCTCCAATACAAAACAATTACAGAAAGGATAGCCCCAAGTTGTATGACGATTTCGAAGGTCTTGAGAAATTCAGTCTGAGAAAGACCAAGTACCCGGGCGGTCAACATAAGGTGGCCTGTTGAAGATATGGGCAGAAATTCCGTTATGCCTTCAACAATACCAAATATAAGCGCATGAAATAGATTCACCGGTGTATTCAACTACATTGTCTTGCTATTGTCAAAGACATTTTTGCAGTCACATACAATATTAAAGGCTACTGTCTGATGTTGATATTTTTGGGGCGATATCAACCATTTTCAATTCGAATGAAACGTGTGGTCTTATGCTGAGTCAAAACAACAAATAAAAACGTGCTAACCACCAGCAAGAGGGTCAAGGTATGCCTCGACGTGGACAGTATCGTCTTCTGAAACCTTCCTGTTTAATCCCTCAGAAAAGTTAAAATGATTTTCACCGTTCAGATAGAGATGCCTCAAATCATCACCCATTTCTCCTTTCTCAATAAATCTCAAGTAGGGATACATATTTTTGAGTTTAAGGAGCACATCTCTTAGCGTAACATCTTCGTTATCGAAATCTATCCTGATCGGAGGTTCAAAGACGTTACGTATGCGCAAATTGGAATCAATGTTAACGTTGATTTTCATAATTTAGACCTTTTTTAAGTAAATCGTCTTATCTGTCCACAACTATAAGCACGTCCTGATAAATCGTCAAGCACCCGCTGTGACGACACCTTGTCTTAATCACCCCAAACTAAGACTGCATATTCTGAGCTGCTTCTTCCACGGCATCGACAATCTTTCTGTATCCTGTACAACGGCACACGTTGGATGAAATTGCCTTAACGATATCCTTTCTGGTCGGCTTTTTATTCCTGTCAAGAAAAGCCTTTGCAGTCAGTATCATCCCGGAGGTACAAAAACCACACTGAACAGCCCCGTTTTTCATGAAAGACTCCTGGAGTGGATGGAGTTTTCCGTTCTGTTTCATGCCTTCAATGGTTACAATATCTGCCCCTTCAGCTTCAGCCGTTAATATAAGACATGACCTTACCGGTATTCCGTTTAAAAGAACAGTGCATGCACCGCACGCGCCAAGACCACAGGCCTCCTTTGCACCGGTAAGCGATAGTCTTTCACGGACGGTTTCGAGGAGTGTTTCGTATGGTTTTACATCCACTGTAGCCTTTTCTCCGTTTATCCGAAAAGAAACATTAATTGTATCCATCACTTGACCTCCTGTAATGCCCTTTTTATAGCCCTCTTCACAAGAACCTTTGCCATTCTCTTTCTGTAAGATGGAGTAAGAACAGTATTGGCAACGGTCTTAACATCGCTATATGCCTTTTGTGCAAGCGCTTCTACGCTATTTTCATCCACGCTATCAATATGATACGAGAGCGGTGCAGGCCCTACACCCCCAATAGACACATCTCCTCCACTATCTTTTAGGGCAACTGCTACGTTTATAAGGGGATAATCAATGGAGCCTCTCACCCTAATTTTTTCATATGCACCACTGTTTTTTTTCATCGGGATATAAATCCTGGTTAAAATCTCCCCTGGTTCGAGATTGAATGGTTTTATGCTGTTTCCAGAAAATATCTCTTCAATATTAATTCTCCGTTCTCCTTTGGGGCTGACAAAGCCAAGCTCTGCAGATAATGTAATCAAAGATACTGCATTATCGCTGCAATAATTTGAAAAGCATATATTACCTTTGGGCACGGCATTACATACTGCGCCTCCCATTTTAAAACAGAATCCTCGTGCTGTTCGCCACTCAATGGACTTGTTGTAAAAAAGACAGCGTGTGTTCTGGAGGATATTGCCCCCTATGGTTCCTCTCATCTGTAATGTTTCGCACGATGTTTCATCAAGCGATTCATAAAAACCTCTAAAATATTCCTTTGTTAAAGGGTATTTTTTTAAATCAAAAATGGTTGTATTGGCACCAATTATCAAAAAGTCATCATTTTTTTCGATTGTCTTTAGCCCTTCAATATTTTTAAGGTCAATGACAATAACGGGCGCAACAAGTCTTTGTTTTGCCAGGGGTATAATATCTGTCCCTCCCGCAAGATAGCAGGCTCTTCCCTCGTACCTCGTATACAATTCAATCGTTTCATCGATACTTTTCGGTTTAGCATATGTGAATTTAGGTAAAATCATCCCTTCACCCCCTTATTGTCATCAAGCAATACCAACACCTTATCAGGCGTGAGTGGC
>MWEV01000054.1 GCA_002071245.1 Deltaproteobacteria bacterium ADurb.Bin026 | reverse complement strand
ATTAAAAATATAACTTCCTTTGAAAAATACATCTAATACATGCTTTTTCATTAAACATATTTAGATTGCAGGTTTCTTTTCAATTAATACGTTTTGGCCATGTTCATAAAGCCTTTTCCTCGCTTCTTCATCATTTATGCCATTAGGACAAGAACTAAATTGCTTCATAACGTTTTCGATCTTTTCTGTATGACAGTAAAAATTATCCATTTTTCTCCTTTTTTAAACACTATGTATTAAAAAAAGACCTTCACCATGACGATTGTATGGTGAAGGTCTCACTCGTTAGCTTAAACTAACCGACACATCGGCAGTGTTGTACGGGCGTATTGACGAATGTGCCACTAAAAGCTACTCTCCTTCAATAAAGCAAAAAATATATCAGCAGTAAAAAAAAGTCAATAACAATTCAGCGAGGAATTATAATGAGTTTGTAAATACCAACCTGCAATGCCCAAATGCCCAAATATAAGGGTAATCTACCCCTCAATCCTGACAATTTTAAGCTTCATTTTAGGATAAACCTTGTCATTTTTGAGATTGTTACTTGCCCTGAGTCTTGAAATGTCTATTCCATATTTATTCGATATTGAAGATAGGGTTTCGCCTTTTTGTACAATGTGATATGTCTTTGCTTCAATCGTTTCCGATTTTTTTCGGCTAACCTGGTTATTTTGTTTGTCATGTTTTGCCTGATTATTTGTTTTCGTTCTATCGTCAAGTTTTACAACTTTTTTTGGTGACGATTTCTTCTCTGCATCCTTTATGGGTTGACTTGGTTTCTGCGCGAGCAATGTTGCTTCAGCCATTGACTGACCCTTAAACCTTGGTATACTTACAACCATGCCGGATTTAATTTTTAGTTCTTCCTCGGGATGATTTACAAGCTGCATTTCTTCATAACTTATCTTAAATCTCTTGAGTATGCCTGCCAAAGTATCCCTTTTTTTTACCTTATATGTTATAAAACCCTTTACCCTCCTGCTATCGCTCAACAAGTTTTCAAGGTTATCGCTAAACCTGTTTTTGTCTATATTGTAAGGGAGTTTGACCTCATAATTATCCATATCAGGAGGTGTTATCCCTCTTAAAATCTCCGGATTTGTCTGTCTCAAGGCAGCCAGGTCTATTGACGCAGATCTTGCAATTGCAACAAGTGGAGAGCCAGCAGGAACCTTAATAAGGCTAAATCTTATCGGTTCATCATAAACAATAGACCCAAACCCATATCTTTCTGGGTCTTTTGCTATGATTGCAGCAGCGATAAGTTTAGGTATATATTCCCTTGTTTCCCTCGGAAGCGTGTTATATTTCACAATTTCCCAAAAATCATTCGTGCCATGTTTTTCAACAGCCCTTTCTACCCTCTTTTCACCAGAATTATATCCGGCTGCGGCAAGATACCAGCAACCAAACTGGTTAAAAAGATCTTTCAAATACTTAGTTGCGGCTACTGTCGACTTTTCTGGGTCCCTCCTCTCGTCTATCCAATAATTAACCTTTAGGCCGTATCTTCCTCCAGTCTCATAGATAAATTGCCAAGGACCGCATGCTTTTGCCGGCGAGTATGCCTTCGGGTTAAAACCACTTTCTATCATCGCAAGATACACAAGGTCCTCAGGCAATCCTTGCTCCTTCAAGATTTCTTTCATTAATGGTATATAGTAACGGGACCTTTTCAGCCAGTTTCCAAAAACCTTTCTTTTTTCCGTGGTGAAATATTGAATGAAATATTTTACTGCGTCATTAAAAACAATGGGTATATCAAATTCCTTATAATAGTCATGCTCTATAAGCGTTGCAATATCATCGTCTTCAATCGATTCCGTTATTCCTTCTGTTTTGCTATCTGAACCCTTTAATGACCTATTCGATCTCTTCGCTGTGATTCGATTTTTTGTCTCTGTTGAATACGAACCGACATCGTCCTTGGTGGCAATTTGACCATCATGCGGCTGCACCTCTCCGATACCAACATTACCGGTCGAAGCACATCCATTTATAAGAAACAACGACATTAAAACAAAAAATGCGAAGATGTTTTTCATGATACCTCTAAATTTCTGCAAAAAACATACCAAACAACCTGTTATTGATAATAAAAGCTAAACCTTTTTCTGTCAACTAAAAAAGCACAATATTGCATTTTATTTCAATATCTTTCCAACCAAACCCCTATATCCATTGGCAAAATCGAATGCCCTCATCCGTTTTTTATTTTGCAACTGTACTTCTTTTACAAGAATAGCCCTGTCAGATGATTGAACAACGATGCCATCTTTTATAACTTCAAGTATCGTACCTGGCAGTTTTTTCCTGTCAGTATAAAATATTTTCCCATCAAATATCTTAAATAACATATCATCAAAAAATGAAAAGGCTGTCGGCCAGAGTACAAAAGCCTTTATCTGTCCAGCAATCTCTGCTGCTGTTTTATTCCAGTCGATCTTGCCCATCTCTTTTGTAATAATCTTCGTGAAGGTGGCAATTTCATGTTGCTGTTCAATGCCTTCAGGCATACCTTCAACCTCAATTTTGCTGAGCATATCCAGCATTATTTCCGCTGACCTTCTTGAAAGTCTTTCCGAAAGTATTATAAAATCATCATCGCCGTCAATATCGATGTCTTCCTGGTAAACGATATTGCCGGCATCCATCTTTTCGTTCATATTGATGAGTGTAATCCCTGTTTTTTCATCACGATTTAAAAGCGCCCACTGAATCGGAGATGGCCCTCTGTACTTGGGAAGCAGCGAAGGATGAATATTTATTGCCCCCATCGACGGAATATCAAGCACCCAGCGTGGGATTATAATACCAAATGACGCTACAACAAACAAATCGGGTTTATATTCTCTTATAAGGATAGAGGCTTCATCCCTGAAGGATTCAATCTCTATTATGGGCAGGTTAAGCTCATAAGCCGCCTTTTTGACTTCGTTGTCTTCAAAAACATACCCCCTACCCTTTGGTTTAGCCTTCTTTGTAACAACTGCCGAGACGCTTTGAGATATAGATTTCAGCGGTAGTACCGAAAAGCTTGAAGAACCAAAAAAGATAACGTTCATCTGTCTTTTTTAACGTATTTTTTCTTGAATAAATTTCTTTTAATAGGGCTTAAGTAATCAATAAAAAGAACTCCGTTGAGGTGGTCAATTTCATGCTGAAACGCCCTTGCCATGTGGCCATCGCATTCCATCTCAAAAGGAATATTAGCGGTCGAAAGCCCTTTGACAGACACCTTCTTTGCCCTTTTTATATATTCATAGAACTTTGGAAGACTGAGACACCCCTCTTCTGCAATCTCTTCTTCTTCGCTTTTTACAATCACTGGGTTAATTAAAATAAGCGCATCGCTTTTTTTGTTACCTCTATCTTTTTTGTCAGACTCTGGTTCGAGCACAATCATCCTGATCGGCACGCCCACTTGGTTTGCCGCCAAACCTGCACCACGAAAAAGACGCATAGTCTCTATCATATCTTCTGCAAGCTTAATAATATCATCATTAATATCATCGATTGGCTTGGCAACCTTTCTGAGAACCGGATCCGGATATGTTCTTATCTCCAATAACGCCATTGAATATTAATAGAACAAAATAATGTTGCAGTCAACTTAAATAAAGGCAAAATCGGCCACCGCACGTTGCGCCCAGGCAAAACTTTATGCGCTACAAACACATAAGGAATGTGGAAAAGAACTAAGAGGTCGTTGATGATAGCAAAAACAATTTCTCCATTAGTTTGTTCCAACTTGTTCATGAGCAACAAACTTTTGGGCTGATATTGTGAATCCTTCTTTTCATAGCCTGATTTAAAAAAAATAGTTGATTATTCTTTTAATAAAATGATAGCCTTAAAATATGTTTGGCCTCGGATTTCCAGAACTTATTGTTATCCTAATCATAGTTATTCTGATCTTCGGGGCAGGCAGGATATCTGAAATCGGCGGAGCACTGGGTAAAGGAATAAAAAGCTTCAAAAAATCTATTAAAGAGCCTGATGAAATAGATGTCACCCCAACAAAAAACGATAAGGATAAGGAAAAAACTGTATAATTGAGTCTCTGGGTTATAAGGTCTTTATCGGCATTGGATCCAATTTAGGCAACAGTCAGAAAAACTGTCTCAAAAGCATAGATTATATTTCAAAAAACCCCCGCATAACCCGGGTTGTTACCTCATCCCTATACATCACATCCCCTGTTTCCAACATCAACCAGAATGATTTTATAAATTGTGCAATATCAATAGATTGGGAAAGCGATCCTATTGAGTTACTGGATTATCTGCAATCAATCGAACATGACATGGGCAGAACAAGGAAAAAGAAGAACGAACCCCGCATCATAGATCTTGATATCCTACTTTTTTCAAACCTTGTGCTAAATACACCGAGACTTATAGTCCCGCATCCCGAACTGCACAAGAGAAGGTTTGCCATCATTCCTTGTATCGAAATAGACCCTCATATTGTTCATCCTTTTTTAAAAAGGCCTCTGATCGATTTTCTTGATGAGATAGATGAAAAACAAACATGCAAAAAGTTGCCGCTTGAAATTTGAACATATTACAGTTATATTGATACACAACTGAACCATTTCTTATGCTTTAAAAATAACGTCTTAAGGAGCAAAAGGATATGCCAGAAATAGATGTATCAGAAAAGGAAAAACAATTCTATGTCGATATCCCCGCCAAAAACGAACCCTTTTTTCTAAAAGGAAGTAACAACCTTGACTGGGGCATGAAAAATCGTCTTTCGAAGATATTCAACCCAAAATCAGGAAAAACAGTTATGCTTGCCATTGATCATGGATATTTTCAGGGACCTACTACAGGACTCGAACGAGTCGATGTAACAATCCTTCCACTTCTTGAGCACTGCGACACATTAATGCTGACACGCGGTATAATGCGCTCGATTATCCCACCAACATTTGCCAAAGGGATTGTGCTAAGGGCAAGCGGTGGACCAAGCGTATTAAATGAGTTGTCAAACGAACAAATTGCAATAGATATAGATGAGGCAATTCGTTTAAACGTAGCAGCCATGGCAGTTCAAGTTTTCATCGGGGGCACATTCGAAACTCAGTCTGTACACAACATGACACGACTTGTTGATTTGGGTAACCGATATGGTATTCCTGTGCTTGGTGTCACCGCGGTCGGTAAGGATATGGGTCGTGATGCCAAATATATGCGTCTTGCCTCGAGAATTATCGCAGAACTCGGTGTAAGTTATGTAAAAACCTACTATGTGCCGGAAGATTTTGATACCGTAGTAGCCTCCTGTCCCGTCCCTATAGTAATTGCTGGTGGCAAAAAACTGTCTGAACTCGATGCCCTGACTATGGCTTACAATGCTATTCAGGATGGTGCAGCAGGCGTTGACATGGGCAGAAATATTTTTCAATCTGATGCGCCAGTTGCAATGATCAAGGCATTGAGAAAGGTCGTCCATGATGGTGAAAAACCAAAATCAGCGTATGATTTTTTCTTAACAGAAAAGAACAAGGCACAATAATGGACGATAAGTAATGCGCGTCGGTATGTACTACAACAACAGCAAAGTAGAGGTTGAGCAGTTGCCTGTTCCTGCTGTTGGAGAAAACGATATCCTGATAAAAGTAATGGCGAGTGGCATATGCGGAAGCGATGTATTGGAATGGTACCGCATTAAGAAGGCACCTCTTGTTTTGGGGCACGAAGTAAGTGGACAGGTTATAGAGGTGGGGAAAAACGTAAACAAGTTTAAAAACGGTGACAGGGTTTTTACAACACACCATGTACCGTGCGATGAGTGTTACTGGTGCCTTACAGGCCATCAAACTGCATGTATCACTTTCCAGTCAAAAAACAATTTTAACCCTGGAGGATTTTCTGAATATCTGAGGATCACGGGGAAAAGTATCGATACCGGCACATTCATACTACCAGATACAATGTCATACGAACAGGGTTCATTTATTGAGCCTCTCGGAACAGTTGTGAGGGGCTTGAGGGCTATAGATATAAAGCCCGGCGACACTCTTTTGATTCTCGGTTGCGGCATTGCAGGACTGCTCATGATCAAGCTCGCACGTGCTCTTGGTGCAGGCAGGATCATTGCAACGGACATTTATGATTCCAGACTCAAAGCAGCTAAAAGGTGTGGTGCAGAAGCTATCATCCATGCAGAAGGCAATGTTTCTGAATTTGTCAAAGATATCAATAATGGCAGACTCGCTGATAAGGTAATTGTGTGTACCGGGTCGCAACCCGCTGCCTACCAGTCCTTGGAATCCGTTGACAGGGGAGGAACGGTACTGCTCTTTGCTGTACCGAACCCGGGCCAGACAATATCTATAGACTTCAACCCATTCTGGAGAAACGATATAAGCCTGAAAACATGCTATGGCGCTGCCCCCATTGATAACATGCAGGCAATGGAACTCATCCGGGCGAAAAACGTTATTGTAGACGACCTTATAACACACAGATTCGGACTTGAAGACATTTCAGATGGATTCAGGGTTGCAAGCGAAGCAAAAGATTGTCTAAAGATTATAATAAAACCGCATGGCAATGCAACTAATTGTTAAAAAAGATTACATAACAGACAGGAGGCTTTATGAAGTTTTTTATTGACACCGCAAATATCGACGAAATCAAAAAGGGGATAGAAATGGGTCTCGTAGATGGTGTAACCACAAACCCATCGCTGCTTTCAAAAGAAAAAAGAGATCCTCAGGCTATTATAAAAGAAATCCTGTCTATCGTGGAAGGACCGGTTAGCCTTGAAGTTGTTTCGACTAATTCCAAAGAAATGATAGAAGAATCGAGAAAACTCGCATCGTTAGGTCAGAATGCTGTGATCAAGATACCCATGACAGAAGAAGGGGTAAAAGCAGTTAAAACGCTTTCAGGGGAAGGGATAAAAACAAATGTGACACTGATATTCCAGCCGATTCAGGCACTTATTGCAGCAAAGGCAGGTGCAAGCTATGTAAGTCCTTTTATAGGTAGACTTGACGATATTTCACAGAGGGGCATGGGCATTATTGAAGATATTGCAACAATCTTTACGAATTATGGCTTTGAAGCTGAGATTATTGTTGCCAGCATACGCAACCCGATTCACGTTCTCGATGCTGCGCTCATAGGTGCAGATATCGCTACAATACCATTCAATGTCCTATCACAGCTCATAAGACACCCACTAACCGACATAGGTCTCGAAAAATTCCTGAAGGACTGGCAATCGATAAAACAATGATGCCTTTTGCGGATAGCCGGTAGCAAAAGCATTCAAAAGTGAGAAACTAAAGTCAAATGCCAACGGGTTTACCGATATTTACTCAGTAACCACGTATCGTTATGTTGCATTTTTCTGACATCAGCCAACCGTTATGAGCTATAAACCTTTACAAATTTTTTCGGTTATCTATCGAACTCTTTATTGTAAGCGGATCTATATAAATAATATCACCACCAATAGGGATACCTGAGGCAATTCTTGTTATTTTTACTTCGAGTGGCTTTAAAATTTCACTTATATAATGGGCGGTCGTGTTGCCTTCCATATTTGGATTTGTAGCAATAATCACCTCTTTGATGCCTTCTCTCACGATCCTGTCGTACAACTCCTTTATCCTGACCTCATCTGGGCCTATACCTTCAATGGGGTTTATAACACCATGGAGAATATGGTATTTATAACGACCTGGATTGGCAGATTCCACAACCATCATGTGTGACGCTTCCTCAACAACACACACAATAGATCCATCCCTTCTCGGGTCAGTGCATATTATGCATGGGTCAACATCTGTAATGTTGAAACACACACTGCACAACTTTATCTTTTCTTTGACATCAACAAGGCTCTCTGAGAGTTCGGATATATAACCTCCCTTTGAGTTTAAAAGAAAAAACGTCAGCCTTGTGGCGGTCTTTCTGCCTATACCAGGTAATTTTGTAAGGTTTTCGATGAGTCGCTCTATTGGCCCCGGATAAAACAATCTACACCCCGAATGGCATCTGCATGTTCCCAAACCCGGTAATCTTCGCCATCTCTTCCTGCATCATCTCTTTGGATTTGTTAAGCCCCTCATTAATCGCAGCTACAATCAAATCCTCAAGAAGTTCTTTATCCTTTTCCTCCCATATTTCATCTGAAATCTTCAATGAAACCACATCCTGTTTACCGTTAACCACACAAAAAACCATACCGCCGCCAGATTGAGCCTCAACTGTTTTGTCTGCCATTTCTTCCTGCATCTTTTGAAGTTTTTCCTGTATCTTCTTCGCCTGACTCAATAACTGCCCAAAATTCTTTGACATTTTTCCTCCCTTCTACATTCAGATATTTCTCAGGTTTTTTTCATTTAATCTTATACCTTAAATAACGACTCTGCCTCTTTGACATAGTCGTCAAGCAAATCACTCTTCTTCTCCCATACATCCTTGAGTATAAGATTCATTTCACACCCGAAAAACATCTTCGAATATTCTTTAATATCATCTTTCAAGCTGCTGTCTTCCTTAATAAACTTATAATTTCTATCGATAAACACAATCATATTGTTTCCATCGATCTTAATCTCAAGGGATTGAAATATGCTGCTTATAAAAGGCTTCTTCTGTTTAAGGTATTCTATAAATCCTTTTATATCCTTGTTAAATTGGGGTTCGGGCGTGTGTCTTTCTTCTACGCATTCATCCTGTTTTTTCGACACATATGCATCTCTATGCTCGCGCTTGGTAAGACCGTCAATAACATTATCCAAATATCTAAGCTTAGAAATATTGTAAAGATTGATATAGAGAACCTCAAGAGATACCCTTTGGAATACCCCTTTAAACATATTTTCTGAACGTAACATATAATTCAACATATTTTGAATCTCATAGTATTCAATATCTTTCATCAACCCAACAATCTTTTTGTACTCATCTTCACCCATATAAAAGAAAGGAGGTATATTTTCATAAACCTTAATTATCATCATTTTTCTAAAAAATGACACCAAACCTTCATAAATTTGATATGTATCGTAACCATCATTCAACGTTTTTTCAATAATATCAAGCCCTCTTTTCAGGTTTCTTTCAAGGATTGATTCAACAATATCGTATAATACGTCCTTCTCGACTATACCGATCACGCTTATCACATCTTTTTCAGAAAAACTATCGCCGCTATATGCAATGATCTGATCAAGCAAAGACTCCGCATCCCTCATGCTTCCGTCCGCTTCAACGGCAATATGTCCGAATGCATTATCATCATACTTTATATTTTCGTGGTCACAGATCATCTTCAATTGTTCCACAATCTCTTTATCAGAGATCCTTTTAAAATCAAAACGTTGACACCTTGACATTATGGTATACGGAATCTTTTGCGGCTCGGTAGTGGCAAGTATGAATATATTGTTCCCTGGTGGTTCCTCTAACGTTTTTAGAAACGCATCTCTCGCCTGCGGCGTCAGCATGTGCGCCTCATCGAGAATATACAGCTTGTATGCCCCCTTCATTGGCAAATATCTGACGGTCTCCGTTAGTTCTCTAATATCGTCGATGCCTCTCGTTGATGCAGCGTCTATCTCAATTACATCAACAAAGCTTCCGTTATCTATTGACCTACAGTTTTCACAAACACCGCAAGGTTCTTCTCTTGGACCACCTACGCAGTTCATCGCTTTTGCGATTATCCTTGCAAGCGACGTCTTACCGACGCCCCTTGGACCGGTAAATAGGTAGGCATGTGCTATCCTGTTGAACTTTATCGAATTTTTTATTGTTGTAACAATATGGGGCTGACCCACAACATCTTCAAAACGCTTGGGTCTCCATCTCCTTGCAATGACGGTATAGTTCATCTATTAGCCTTTAAATGTATTAAAAAAGCCAGGCTTTCTGCGGCACACGGATCAGCTACTACCGCTGCTTCCTTCCGGACCTGACGGGGTTTATAACCTCCACGTTGCGCAGGGCCTGGCAAACTTTCTTATAGTCTATCATTGGAGAGTAAGTGTCAAAATGATCTCTCATGCCTGATTATTTCTAAAAGTTAAAACGACAATTCAACAGAGTCAATATAAAAGATACAGCAAAAATATTTTGTTAGTAACATCCCCTTCCTTACAGATCTACCGAAAAGAAAATTATATCAGATACGCGAGAAACTTCAACAAATAAATTCACCCCCTTAGCACAATACTCCGTCCAAATATTTGTCTTTCTTGAAGTTTTAACTCTACTGTGTCCATGCATATAGAACAGCATGCATTTTCAGAAAACATCTTTTTCGTTTTTTCAGGCATTTGCTCCCAACATCTCTTAGCGGAACACGTCATTTTCGAAAAAAAGGGATAACATTTGATCTATCAATAAAACAATGTCCAAACAGTATGTCGAGGCAAATACCTTCCAGGGCACATCCCCTCAATCATCAATACCCTTCATCAATACCCTTCATCAATACCCTTTTGTGTATAATGAAAAAAATTAAGGCCTATGAATCTTTTCCCCACTCATTCCTCTGTTAATATTACAACCTCTACCCTTCCTCTTAATCCTTCAGCAAATTTTTCTGCATCCGTCCTGGTACCTATTATTGTTCCGAAATGCATAGGTATCGCTACATCCGGTTTTATATCGAGGGCCGCCTTTACAGCCTCTTCCGCTGTCATAACATATGTGCCAGATACAGGAAGAAAGGCAATATTTATATTCTTAAACGCCTTCATCTCGGGTATCAAATCCGTATCACCCGCAAAATAAAGCCTCAACCCCTTTACAGTAAAGATATAACCGACATCATTGTTTTCCCTCTTGTGGTATTTCTTGTCGATATTATATGACGGCACTGCCTCTATGTGGATGTTCCCAACAGAAAACGAATCTCCAGGTTTAACCTTTTTGATGTTGCCAGATAGTTTGGCAGCACATGAAGGGGTAGTAATGATTGTTGTATTGGAGCCTTGAATCTTCTTTACGTCTTCCGGGGAGCAATGGTCGCGATGTTCATGTGTAATCAATATTATGTCTGCCTTCCTGATTATATCTTTATCTTTAAGCTTGAATGGGTCTGTATATATCAAACCATCACCCATTATCATGAATGTATCATGCCCCAACCATTTGATATTTTTAAGAAATGTCATAGAATTATTCACATCGGCACTGACCATGCCTGCACATAAAAAGACAAAAATAATAAAAAATAAACATATTGTCTTTTTCATATACCCTCCTGATTTTTGAAAAATATCCGATAATTCAAGGCCAATAGCAATACAAACGCCTTACAAACCTTCATGTCACAAAGCCAAACAAACTTTCAACGATAAACTCATTGAAAATGTTACGACTTTCTCCCGTAATCATCTTCCACCCTTATTATATCATCTTCTCCGAAATATTCACCTCTCTGAACTTCAATAAATACAAGCTGGTCCTGGCCAACGTTTTCAATCCTGTGAAGCGATTCCTTTTTTATTGTGATACAATCACCTGGGCTTAATTCAAAATAGTCTCCGTCTATTGTCACCCTGCCCTTACCTCTTACAACCTCCCAATGTTCCTCACGCTTGAAGTGCTTCTGGTAACTCAACCTTTTGCCAGGCAATACATCTATTCTTTTGACCTTGAAATCGATCTCATCCAACAAAACAATCCAGTTGCCCCAAGGCGGCTTACCAATCAGTTCTTTTTCCATCATTTTTTCTCCAAGCCTCTTGTTTATGTCATTATTACCGAAGCATTCTATATTTTCATCAATTAATAATCAACGTTTTTCAGTAAACAAATAACAAGACATATTCATCTGATAGCTCATGGCAATCCATAAAGCCTTTTTCATTCTATATGCCTTTTCCCTTTTACATTTTACTCGAAAAATAGTGTATATTTATTTAGGCATATGAAAAAGATCGTTATAGGCACAACAGGACATATAGACCATGGCAAGACATCCCTTATAAAGGCCCTTACAGGTATTGACTGTGATAGGCTGAAAGAGGAAAAAGAGCGAGGAATAACCATAGAGTTGGGTTTCGCCCATTACAGATTTGGCGATGACCTACTTATGGGCATTGTAGATGTACCAGGGCATGAAAAGTTTGTGCGTCATATGGTTGCCGGCGCATGGGGTATCGACATGGTGCTACTTGTTGTAGCTGCTGACGAAGGTGTAATGCCCCAGACAAAAGAACATATAGATATATGCGAACTGCTTGGCCTTGACAGAGGGATTGTTGCAATCACAAAAAAAGATCTTGTCGATGAAGAAATGCTCGAACTGGTTAAAGAAGACATCAAAGATTTTCTTAAAGGCAGACCTTTCGAAGGAGCACAGGTAATTCCTGTTTCATCTGCAACAGGCGAAAACATCGATGTTTTAAGAGATGCGATCATTAGCATAGCCAACGATGTTCATGAAAAATCAAAGGACGGTATTTTCCGACTGCCTATAGACAGGGTTTTTACTCTTAAAGGTCTCGGCACAATAGTCACAGGAACATGTATCTCAGGCCATATCAGTGTCGGTGAAGAGATAGAAATCTACCCACTCAATAAATACACAAAAATAAGGAATATCCAGACATATCACGAAGACGCTGGAGAAGCCATGGCAGGAGAACGAGTAGCCCTGAACCTTCAGGGTATTGAAAAAAACGATATTGAAAGGGGCATTATAATAGGCAGACCCGACACCTTGCTGTTATCTAACAGGATAGACGCTACATTCAAATACCTGAAGCTCCCGTACAAACCAATAAAAACAGACACAGTTTTGCGATTCCACGTTGCTACAACCCAAGAAGAATCGAGGCTGGTAATTCTAAAAAAGGATATAATAGAACCTGGCGAGGAGCTTTTTGTACAACTCGTATTCAAAAAACCCGTTGTCGTGCTTCCGGAAGACAGATTCATAATCAGGAGTTCATACGCAATACAAACTATCGGCGGAGGCAAAATACTCGATATAATGCCGCAGAGGCACAAAAGAAAGGCACAACTACTTGATTCATACTATTCGATACTCACTGAAGGTTCAATCAGTGACAAAACTGAATACCATATTTTAAAAGGAGGTTATGGAGGAATACCGTCAAAGACATTATCCATTCTTCTCGGCATGAATGAGGCGGGCATCAACAACACACTGGAAAACCTTAAACAGAAGGGTAAAATCAAATCCGTGGGCAAGACACTTATACATATGGACTGGTTCAATGGTTATAAAAACATGCTTAAAGCCTGTGTGGAGGATTTTCATAAAAAGAACCCATTAAAGGTTGGTCTTTCAAAAGAAGAATTGAGAACAAAACTTCCAAAGGTTGAGCCCGTTATATTTCAAGCAGCGCTTGATCAATTCATACATCAGGGGTTGATAGAAACCGATAAGGATAAGGTAAGGTTAAAAGGTATTTCACAAACAAACGATAAAGACATCTCGGCAATTCGTGAGGCATTCCTGATAAAACTCTTGGAATATGGTCTAATGCCGCCAGGATTAAAGGAGCTTGCCTCTGAACTCAAACAGCAGGAAAAACATATCAAAGACATCGCCGAAAGACTCATATACGAAGGAAAGGTTGTAAAGATAAAGGGTGATATGTATTTTCACATGGATATTATTAAAAATATCAAACAACAAGTTACTGATTTTTTAAAGAAAAATAAAGAGATGTCACCTTCTGATTTCAAGACGATATTTGATATTTCGAGAAAATACACCATACCTATCCTCGAGTATCTCGACGAGATAAAACTTACCATACGTTCAGAAAACAAAAGAATACTGAGAAGCTAAAAATCGGGGAAGCGAACATAGAATAGAAAACGTTGAACTCAGGGCATCGAACTACGAGAAAGAACCTCCATTATTTTGCACTTTTTTCCACAAATTTCCGACCCTTTTCTTCTGACCCCTGTACTTTTATCAGTATTTTATTTCTCTTAAAAACAGCCCTCTTGCCGGGGCTGTGGGACCAGCCTTTTCACGATCTTTTGACTCGAGTATACGTTTAAAATCTTCAACAGTCAGTTTGTTCGAACCAACAAGCATCAATGTTCCTACAATATTTCTCACCATATAACGCAAAAAGCCTGTCGCTTCGACTAAGACATATATAAAATTACCCCTTCTTTTAACGCCAGCTTTTAAAATCTCCCTCACCGCAGTTTGATATATTTCGTCCTTTTTCTTGAACGCAGAATAATCGTGGACACCGATAATATTTTTCACCGCCGCATTCATCGATGCATCGTTAAGCCTATAGGGGATATGCCATACATATCTTTCGTAAAATGGTGAGTTATATTGTACATTCATGATTGTATAAATATATATCTTGCTCTTGGCAGAATAACGGGCATGGAAAAGGTCATCCTCCTCTCGCGCATATCTTATTCTGATATCAGGCGGTAATTGACTGTTCAACCCTCTTTCGAGTCCCGTCAGCCCTATTGCGCTCGTTGTTAAAAAATTCAGCGTTTGACCAAAGGCATGTACACCGCTGTCTGTACGCGCACCGCCATAAATCTTAACCTTGTGATTTACTATCTTTTCTATTTTTTCCTGCAAGGTTTGCTGAATCGTTGCAAGGCCTGGTTGGCATTGCCACCCATGATAGGCGGTCCCATCGTAAGAGACAACCAGAACAATGTTTCTCATCTATTTTTTTTCTTTAAGCCTTCTTCAGATTTTACGCTATTTTTTGGCTTTTGGACTTCTTTTGTTTCGGGGACTGTGGTCTTTACGCTCGCTGAAGCCTTTTCCTCAATCTTTTTGTAAAGTTCTTCAAGTTCCTTCTTTAATCCGATATTTTCGGCCTTCAGGAAACTGTTTTCTTCCTTCAGCAAACGTATTTCTTCCTTTAGGTTTTTTGCTTCTTTGTTGCAGGAAACAAAACCAAAGACAAAAAGAAGGCATGATAAATAAATTACAATTTTTCGCATGTTATTTATTTTCTACAATGTTAAATAATTTGTCAACAAGTTATTTCCCGACCGAGTTGAATTATTTCTTTAATTTGTCAATAAGACACATTTTATGTTAAAGTAATAAAAATCACAATCCACGGAGGCTTCTGGATGCATACATCTGTTGTAACTGTACCTATCGAAGAAGAAATGAAAAAATCCTACCTTGACTACGCTATGAGCACAATAATAGGAAGAGCCCTTCCTGATATAAGGGACGGCCTAAAACCTGTTCACAGAAGAATTTTGTATGCAATGTACGAGTTAAACAATACACACGACAAACCATATAAAAAATCTGCAAGGGTCGTAGGTGATGTTATCGGTAAATTCCATCCTCACGGCGACCAGGCTGTATACGATGCAATTACACGCATGGTTCAGGACTTTTCTCTTCGTTATCCCCTCGTTGACGGTCAAGGCAACTTTGGCTCAATAGACGGCGATGCACCTGCAGCAATGAGATATACCGAGGTAAGGCTTTCAAGGATTGCAGAAGAAACCCTTAAAGATATCGAAAAGGATACGGTTTTATTCAAACCAAATTATGATGAGTCTATTCTTGAACCTGTTGTATTGCCATCAAAAATCCCTAATCTGCTTATAAACGGGTCATCTGGAATAGCAGTCGGTATGGCGACAAACATTCCACCCCACAACCTTACAGAGATTACAAACGGCATAATTGCCTACATCGATAATCCGGATATCACACTTGACGAACTTATTGAACTGATACCTGGTCCTGACTTCCCTACAAAGGGCATAATATTCGGTAGACAGGGCATCAGAGAGGCATACGAAACAGGCAAGGGTCACATCATCTTACGTGCAAGGGCTAAAGTTGAAAAACACAAAAAGGATGGAAGGGAATCCATAGTTATATCTGAAATTCCTTATCAGGTAAACAAAACACGACTCATTGAAAATATAGTCGAGTTAATCAACACCAAAAGAATCGAAGGTATAGCAAACATTAAGGACGAGTCCAACAGAGAGGGTATGAGAATCGTATTGGAATTGAAACGTGGAGAAATGGCAATACCCATTCTAAATAAGCTTTACAAACACACCCAACTTCAAACTACATTCGGCATAATACTCCTCACAATAGTCAATAATCAACCAAAAACCCTGAATCTGAAATCACTTATTGCAGAGTTTGTAAATTTCAGAAAGGAAATAATCACCAAACGCTCCATATTTGAACTCAACAAGGCCTTAGAAAGGCTGCATATTTTAGAAGGTCTCAAGATTGCGCTTGACAACATAGATGAAGTAATCGCAATGATTAAAAAGGCACAAAACACACAGGAAGCAAAAACATCCTTAATGGACCGTTTTAATTTATCAGAAAAACAGGCGACAAGCATACTTGAAATGCGTTTGCAAAGACTTACCTCGCTCGAAAGGACAAAGATAGTCAATGAATACAATGCAACAGAGGTAGAAATAAAAAGGCTCCAACAGATTCTCGCCGACGAAAAACTGCTTTTAAACATCATTAAACAGGAACTCACAGAAATAAACAATAAATATGGGGATGAAAGGCTAACGGAAATAGTCGATTGGTTGCCCGAGATCACCACAGAAGATATGATAAAGGAAGAAGAGGTCGTTGTAACAATAACATATAAAGGCTATATAAAGAGAACCCCTGTTGACCAGTATAAACATCAGGCAAGGGGTGGAAAAGGAAAAATCGGGATAATCGTAAAGGAAGAAGACTTCGTTGATCATCTCTATGTGGCTTCCACACACTCCTATATCATCTTCTTTACCAACACAGGAAAGGCTCATATCGTCAAGGTATTCAACATCACCGAGGCACAGATGTCATCCAGAGGCAAACCTATCGTAAATCTCATAAACATAGATAAAAACGAGCGCATCACCGCGGTTACACATGTAAAAGAATTCTCAGAAAACAGATTCCTATTTCTTGCCACAAAAAAGGGACAGGTAAAAAAGGTAACCCTTGATTCCCTTAAACATCTGAGGTCACCTGGAATAAGGGTTATAAGCCTACCAGAAGACGACGGCCTAATTTCTGTGCTTGAAACAAACGGACAGAACGAGTTGATGATCGCCACCAAGAAAGGTATGTCCATAAGATTCAAAGAAACAGATGTGCGGCCTATGGGAAGGGTTGCATATGGCATAAGAGGTATAAAATTAAAAAAGGATGATGAGGTTGTCTCCATAGAGGTCGTAAGCCAGGATTGCAATGTCTTCACCGTAACAGAAAAGGCCTATGGAAAATGCGCCCCATGCAGTGAATACAGGCTTCAGACAAGGGGTGGCAGCGGCATCATAAACGTCAGGTGCAGGGAAAAAAACGGTGAGGTTGTGAGTCTTAAGGAGCTAAGCGAAAAGGATGAGGTTATCCTTGTAACCGATACAGGTAGAACAATAAGATTTAAGACTATGAATATTCCTATCCAGAAGAGAGGTGGCCTCGGCGTTAAGCTAATGGATTTGAATGAAGACAAAAAGATTCACGGGGTAGCTGTAATAGAAGAAGAATAAATGTTTGCCCAAACTTGATGATAATGGCAAATAACCAAAGACAATGAACATAAAAAAACACATTGGAATAATTGGCGCCGGTGCTTGGGGAACAGCCTTTGCAATACACCTTGCGAGAAAGGGCATAAAAGTCCTGTTGTGGGTATATGAACCGGACCTCTACGAAACCTTGAAAACTGAACGAGAAAACAGGCTTTATCTTCCGGGTTTCACGCTTCCTGAAAACGTCGATTTCACGGACAATTTAGAAATAATTGCACATAAATCAGAGGGTATTGTCATGGCAACACCCTCTTTTGCCTTGCGGAAAACAATAGAACCAATCTCAATCGAACTAGTTGATAAAGATATACTCATACTCACAAAAGGGCTTGAAACAGATACATTGCTTCGTATGAGCCAGGTTACCGAAGGGCTTTTACATCAAACAAACAATAGAGTAGCCGTTCTTTCCGGTCCATCGTTTGCCGAAGAGGTTGCAAGGGAAAATTTTACTTCCGTTGTAGTGGCATCGACAAATAGAAGACTTGCTTATGAATTCCAAAGGGTTATCCACACCGATAACTTCAGGGTATACACGAGCGAAGACATCTTAGGTGTCGAGCTTGGTGGCGCAATGAAAAACGTAATGGCTATAGGCGCAGGCATAATCGATGCGTTAAAACTTGGAACAAACACACAGGCCGCTTACACAACACGTGCAATCGCTGAGATTAAGAGGCTTGGTAGAACATTAGGGGCAAAAGAAACAACATTCATGGGTCTTTCGGGCATAGGCGATCTGATCCTTACATCTTATGGAAAATTGAGCAGAAACAGACGGTTCGGCACAGAGCTTGCGACAGGTAAAAAGGCATCAACCATTATACAAGAACAAAAACAGGTTGTTGAAGGATACTATACAACAAAGGCTGCATATACACTGTCAAAAAGATTTAATATAGAAATGCCCATAACTGAGGAGTTATACAAAATCTTATATGAGGATAAAAACCTTAAACTGTCACTGAATGATATTAAAAAACGGGCGCTCAAAGAAGAAGATGATTAGAATTTTTTAAAACTACCAAACCGATACATGATCAGGAGGCAGGATGATTCTCATATCTTCTGATCCAAAAAACTTCAATTGAGGGGTTATCATGGATTTAAGGGTGTTTGAAGAGATGGATGAAGTTCAGTTGAAAAGCTATATTGAGTTTCTATTATGGCACTACAGGGTCATGGATGCCTTCTGGTTCATTTATGTGGCAGAAAAATTTGGTCAGGAAACTGCTGAAAAGATAAATGAGTTAGTCTGGGGAAAGGTTCCAAAGATGGCGGGTAAAGATTTCATCAAACGTTTCGGCATAAAGGAAAAAGGCCTTAAAGGGTTTGTTAAAGCACTCCAGTATTTTCCGTGGAGTATTCTTGTTGGTTACAACATAGAAGAAAAAGAAGATGAGGTAATCATATCGGTCCCGAGCTGCCCGACGCAGGAAGCGCGTTTAAAACGAGGACTCGGAGAGTATGTATGCAAATTTATGCACGAAGGCGAATTCAACAGTTTCGCACATGCAATCGATCCGGACATTAAAGTCGAATGTCTTTTTGCCCCACCTGATCCTCATCCAAGCGATTCATTCTGCAAATGGAAATTCTCAATGACAACCTAAAAAAAATTTTATCCAGCTTGACAAACCCAAAACGATAGTCTATAAGTTAGTCTATGCACAACAATCACATTTTATACATATTGCCACTTGAGTGTGGTTAATATCGCTCTGATAAAATGTGAGCTCTGAAAGCAAAGGAGGTAATAATTATGCTTGAAAATATTAGCTCCGACAAATGTGAAACTTTCATTGAGCGTCATTTCGATCCAAACATCAACGCACCTCCTGGACACTATCTGAAGCCTGCGATAACAATTGCACGAGAAGAAGGCGCTGGAGGTCTCACGGTTGCTTCAAGCCTTGCGGAATACTTGCAAAAAAATACCGCCTCCCATGGTGAGTGGACAGTGTTCTCCCATCACCTCGTAGCAAAAGTCATAGAAGAACATAAGTTACACAAGGGCATGGGCGACTTTATGAAAGAAGACCACAAGGGCACCCTCAGAGATGCATTTGAAGAATTCATTGGACTACACCCATCAACATGGACATTGGTTGAAAAGACTAATGCGACCATTCTGCGTCTTGCCCAAATAGGCAATGTTATCCTTGTCGGTCGGGGAGCCAACATTGTCACGAGCGAACTTCAAACAGCCTTTCATGTTCATATTGTCGGTTCGCTCGAAAACAGAATCGAACGGGCTCAAAAGGTTTTCAATCTTGACGAAAAACGAGCATCTGAATATATAAAGAAAAAAGACGAAGCACGTAAACGCTATATTAAAGACAATTTCAGCAAAAATCTCAATGACCCGCTTCTCTACCATCTGGTTATCAATACTGACCTAATAAATTACGATGAAGCTGCCCAGATAATCGGAAATGCTGTGATTAAACGTTTCAAGCTCGATGTACCGTATAAGGCACCTAAATCTATGGCGATTTGATGAAACATAAATAATTCTTTGTAGGGGGAGTTATTATGCGCGATGTGATAGAAAGGATCATCGCTACAGAGGGTGAAGCAAAGGCTGCAATCGAAGCAGCCAATGCTGAGGCTGACTCTATTCTGAATAATGCACAGAAAAAGGGTCGGGAGATCTTAGAGCAAGCACGCCTCGAAGCTCAAATTGGAGCTGAAAAGATATTAGAGTCTAAGATAAAGACAGCCGAAAGTGAAAAACAGAATCTTCTGGAAAGGGCCGTAACCAGAATAGAAAGAGAGATCGTTCTTAAGCCAGAAACCAGACAACAAGCTGTTGATTGGATTGTTGGGTGCA
>MWEV01000053.1 GCA_002071245.1 Deltaproteobacteria bacterium ADurb.Bin026 | reverse complement strand
GGCGGTGCACAGGATGTCGGGAATGCAACAACATCTGCTGTGGTAGCAGCACTCTTTCTGATTATTGTAGTTGATTCGATCTTTGCTATTCTGTTGAACTATGTATAATGTAGTTCTTGGTTCAACTTTGTAAAAAAATGAGGTTTTGAAGGAAATCATTGAATACAGGACATAAATCTCTAAACGATTCTTCTGAAAAGATTATCATTGTTGAAAATCTTACTGCCCGATTCGGCGATAATACCGTGCTTGAGAATGTAAGCTTTGAGGTATGCAGGGGCGATATCTTCATAATACTCGGCGGCAGTGGTTGCGGAAAATCTACATTGCTAAAGCATATGATAGGGTTACATGAGCTTGCTTTTGGCAGGGTGATCATCAACGGTATTGATATTACAAATGCAACCGATGAACAGATTGGCAGATTGAGGCAGGGCATGGGCATGCTTTTTCAGTCAAGCGCACTTTTCGGTTCAATGACATTATACGAGAACATAGCGCTTCCACTCATGGAATTTACCACACTGTCTGCAAGCATGATAGCTTCAATAGTGAAAACAAAACTCGGTATGGTAGGTCTGACCGGTTACGAAAATCACCTACCCTCTGAATTATCCGGTGGTATGAAAAAAAGGGCTGGCATTGCAAGGGCTATGGCGCTTGATCCAGAGGTTTTATTCTTTGACGAACCATCTGCTGGGCTTGACCCAATTACCTCCGCTGAGATTGATATACTGATAAAAAATCTAAATAAAGGTATCGGTACCACAATGGTGATTGTTACGCACGAGCTTGAATCAATTTTTAATATTGCGCACAGAATCATTATGCTTGATAAGGGTAAAAAAGGTATAATAGCGGAGGGCGATCCGCATGAGCTGAAAAACAACTCTGACGATCCAAGGGTGATAAATTTTTTCAACAGGAAGGCAGCACATTGACATACATATCAGGGGAATCTTAAATGTCTAAAAAGAAACCGCTTTTTACCGTTGGCCTCTTTGTAGTCATTGGTTTTATGATCGGGGCTGGAGCTATTATATGGATAGGCGCTTCAAAATATTTTAAGAAGGGCGATACATTCCTCACATACTTTGATGAATCTGTTCAGGGTTTGCAGATAGATTCAAGGGTTAAATACCAGGGCGTTGATGTCGGTTGGGTTACAAAGATCGAT
This sequence comes from Deltaproteobacteria bacterium ADurb.Bin026, assembly GCA_002071245.1. Classification (GTDB taxonomy): domain Bacteria; phylum Desulfobacterota; class Syntrophorhabdia; order Syntrophorhabdales; family Syntrophorhabdaceae; genus MWEV01. The sequence continues at coordinate 3,715 of MWEV01000053.1, read as the reverse complement.
CTGGCTCCTGACAACAGGCTTGTAGAGGTTACGATGAAGATCAATATAAACCCTGATATGGCAAACAATATTGTAGCCAAGCTTGAGATGGCCGGCATTACAGGGCTTGTATTTGTGGGGCTTGAACACACAAAGCCATCCTATGCAAAGCTGTCTCCAAAAATAAATTTTCCTACAAGCAGTCCCGTAATACCATCGATACCATCTGAAATACAAAAAATGTTTACCGGTATAATCAGTGTTGTTGAAAAGGCAAACCAGATAGATTTCAAAGGGATCTCTGACCAAATAAAGACTACTGCAAAGACAGTCGATAGCTTTGTAGGCGATGTAAAGATGAAAAATATGGTGACGAGCCTGACTAATGCAGTCGCTAACATAGAAGAAATATCAAAAAAAATAAATCTTATAATGGTTGAGGGCGGTTCATTTGAGCATATAATAAAGGATGCACAAGACCTCCTTGTGAGCGTAAAAGAAACTATCGACAATTTAAATAAAGAAATAAGCGATCTAAATATAGCGGAGACCACTCATAAAGCAACACGTATCATTGATCATACCGCAAAAAGGACAAAGGCTGTTGCAACAGAAATACAGATAACAAGCGAAAACCTCAGACGGGCGTCTGAAACCCTTGAGAACCTCTTAAACAGACTTAACACCGATCCCTCGGATATCATTTTCAGCGAACCACCTAAAGGGAAATAGCGTTTAAATGGTTGAATCGGCACGACTGACCAATGGGTGATAGGTAACAGGCAAAAGACAACATGGCAATTAGAAAACATAATAGAGAAAACAGGATCAAAAAAGAGGCTGGACGTGAAAGGGCCGATAAGGAAAAATGTTTAATAGCTACACATAAATCATAACTCTGGAATTATGGGATAATTACTTGGCGCTGTGTAGTACGAAGTAAGCGCCTCACATGAGGATTATTGATAGTAAATGAAGACTGGATAAGGGGTGAGAAGAACATGGGCAATAAACTTGCGATTATAACTTTATGTGTTTGTATTTTTTTTATACCAGGCTGTTTCGGCAGGACAAAAACGCCATATATTACCGAACAGTTTGCCTTCGAGTATAATCCTACGGCATTCAAGTCCACAGACCAGATAGATGGGTCTGTCAAAATCGAGCGTTTTTCCGTAAATCAGCTTTATAATTCACAGGCAATGGTATTCAGAGCCCAACCGTACAAACTTTCTGTTTATAATTATAACCGTTGGAGGACAAGCCCGGGTGACATGGTATGCGATTTTCTTACAAGAGATTTCAGGACGTCAAATGTGTTTTCAGCGGTATTTTCATATCGTGACACGGAAGAAGCAAGATTCATTGTCGAGGGTGGGGTTGAGGAATTTTTAGAGTCATTCGAAAAGGACACATGGAATGCTGTGCTCAAAATAAATGTTTCATTCATCGATGACAGTCAGAAAGAAATCACAAAAAGGGTGTTATTTCAGAAAAGATATTTCTATAAAGAAAAAATGAAAGAACATTCGCCTGATGAATTTGCAAGGGGTATGAGCACTAACATGCAGCGGTTTTCCGAACAATTGATAAGCGATGTGGCAATAGAATCTATTAAAACCATGAAGAAAAAGATGGACTAATTGTTTGCTTTTGTTATGTTTCAGAAAATGCTATAACAGTTAAGAATATATAAAGTTTTAGAGAGGCAGGATAAAAATAAATGGATGAGAGAGATTCTTTAATAGACCTATTGATTCATGACCTTACAGGACCTTTAACAATAGCGTCCACAAACATTAACAATCTACTTAATAAAGAAGACAGATATGGACCTCTAAATGACCGTCAAAGAAATGCCCTCAAAATGAGTTTACGGAATGCAAAAAAGGCACAGACGTTTCTCCACGAGATGATTGAGGTTTATCGTTCTGAAGAGGGGTTGTTCCGCAAAGAACAGTGTTCTGTTCCACAGATACTTAGAGATTCGCTTTTTGAGGCGCTCGAGACTTTTGAACCGGACACGTTTGAAAAAATATTTACAATAGAACGAAATGAAGATTTTTTCCAGATACTTAGGGATAGTGGGATTTTTGTAAATATTGAAGGAAAATACAGCACAACACCCTTTATCCATGATCAAAAAAAACTTCAGCAGATTATACGCAATCTTATTACAAACGCCTTGAAATACCGAAAACAACGTGTTGACATATCAATAAAAGGTGATGAAGAACTTATTGTAATGGTAGAAGATGACGGTTCAGGCATACCGCAAGACAAGCAGAACTACATCTTCAAGCGTTTTCTATGCGCTCAGGACAAACCAAAGGGCAATGAAAAGGGGCTCGGTTTCGGACTATCGTGTGTAAAAACGATTATCGAAACAATTCAAGGTAATATAACCTTGACAAGCGGGGAAGGAAAAGGCACATGCTTTACGGTTAGCATCCCTCCTCTAAATAGCTGAATTCATAAACACTGCTCGAAGAAAAATAAGGATTTAGAAAAAACATTCTGGGCGATTAATTCATTCAACCATTAACATATATGGTTGGGTCAGGTACACCTGCCTGCCTGAATCCTTTACGCCTCAACTCACAGCTATCGCAAAATCCACAGGCCTTGCCATCATCAGTCGGGTCATAACAACTATGTGTCATACTGTAATCTACCCCAAGCTCTATACCTTTACGGATTATCTCTGCCTTGCTCAAGTTTATGATTGGCGTATGTATTTTGATTTTTATCTTGCCTTCTACCGCCGATTTTATGGAAAGGTTCGCCATATTTTCAAATGCACCAATATACTCAGGTCTGCAATCGGGATATCCTGAATAATCAACGGCATTAACACCTATAAAAATGTCCGATGCTAAAAGCACCTCAGCCCAGGCAAGACTGTAAGATAAAAATATGGTATTTCTGGCAGGTACATATGTAATCGGTATGTTTTGCGCAATTTTTTTTTCAAAGCGTCCTTTCGGCACATCCAAGGAAGATGTGAGCGCAGACCCACCTATTTTTCTCATATCGATGTTCACGATCATGTGCTCTTTTGCATCTATTTTTGCTGCAATCTCTCTTGCAGCCCTTAATTCTATAAGATGTCTTTGCCCATAATCAAAGCTTATACAATAAACAACATAGCCCTCATTTTTCGCTATTGCCGCAGTTGTAGTGGAATCAATGCCACCGCTTAACAGCACAACCGCCTTTTTCATGATAAAATATCCCTCAGTTCATGCTCCAAAAAGAATAATCCCTGCAAAGACCATCAACTACCTGCAAATGATTATTTTTTATCAGCCTTTTCATAGGTCTATTTTCAAAGTTTCAAAATCATAAGGATATGCATCTTTGCTGTCATAATATTGATTGCTGTACTCAATGGCATGAGAGTCTTCCACACCATAAAATATGTGTGCACACCCTGTTCTAACCCTGATTTTGTCGCCCTTTTTAAAAATAAATGCCTCTTTTTCGCCTGTTTCGAGGTCATAAAACACACCACGCACACAGCCATCGATGATATAGAAAACCTCTTCCTTGTGATTGTGGTAATGACCTCCCCTTGTAAACCCCTTCATTAATTCGAAATACGCTACATGCCTTACGTCCTCTCTATAGGAGACCTGGACAAACTCTCCTTTATCCTCTACCCACCTCTTTGCCCCTTCCATGTTTTTTGTTTCCGGTAGATTTTCGATAATCACGTTTTTCATCTTTTATCTCA
>MWEV01000052.1 GCA_002071245.1 Deltaproteobacteria bacterium ADurb.Bin026 | reverse complement strand
TTTGAATTCAGATATCGTCTTACGGATTATTTTGGTTTGTAAGCGGCATCCATGTTCCCGCCCCAAGTCCATGTATTATTGCCCAAGTTGCCAGTTAAATTGAGAAGAGTGCCATCAACACCACTACCAATGCCTTTAGCATTAACTGTTATAACAATATTATTCGAGTCAGTTGCATTAATTTGAGTACCAGTTGAATTTATGTATTGATCCGGCAAAGAAACTCCTATGTTACCCGCGATGTTAGCATAATCAAGAGCTAGGGTGGCACTGGAATTTTCAGTAAAATATGCTGCCAATGCATTTTTTGCAGCACCCATTGCATTTACAATACCTGAAACCTTTGATTTTTTCGTGTATCCTGTATATGCCGGGATAGCTATTGCAGCGAGGATACCGATGATCGCGATAACGATCAAAAGCTCAATCAACGTAAAACCTTTACTATTCCTGTGGACCTTAATCATAAAAACCTCCTATAAAATTATGATATATTGCAATATACTTTATAATAATATAAATCTTTCTTGTCAATGATTTTAATCACACTTTTATCATTAATTAATGGAAGCTGCGCTCAAAAATATTTTTATTTAGCAATATTGCATGGGGTTCATCCCTGCTAATTATTTACCTGATCTATAGTTCTTAACAAATTCAAGCAGATCAGGGTGTATTCTCCCGCCAAGTTCTATTGCCTTATTAAGATATCTGAATGATATGTCATACTCTTTCTCATAGTAATAAATTACACCAATGTTTATATATGCTGGGATAAACTTTTCATTTCTTTTTATTGCTTCTCGATACATTAGTTTTGCATCATTTTTTTTTCCAATAAAGAAAAATATATCTCCAAGATTCCCATACGCTTCAGCATAATCATTTTTTAATTCTATTGTTCTTTTACACCATGTTATTGCATTATTATAGTCACCTGAGATTTTATATAATATGCAAATATTATAACTTGCGCCTATGTGATTAGGATCAATTTTTAAAGCATTTCGATAATCGTTAAATGCTTTACGGTAATCGCCAATTAAAAAATGTGCATTCCCCCTGCTATTGTAGCCCGCTGGGCTATTTGGATTGTTTTTTATAAAATCGCTCCAAAATATTATTCCATCCCTCCATATGTGGCATCTTTGCCATGTCATATATCCTGTAGATGCAACAATAATAAAAAACAATAATAAAAAAAGGGCTTTAAAAATTGCTCGATTTTTTACATAATCATCATAAAAATGTTGAACAAAGGTTGCAACAATAAAAAAAAGACCAAGATAGGGGATATAAGTGTATCTTTCTGCTACAATAGCTTGACCCACAGGTATAAACTGCAAAACAGGTGCAATTGTTATATAAAAAAAGAGTACTCCAAAAATAATTGTTTTTCTGTGCTTTTTAAATCTTATAGACAAAGAAATTAATAAAATAACAATTAGTGTAAAAATAAACGGAGACAATATGAATTTAAATGGCAGTAATCCATCAATTTTATTTGGATATGGGTGTATAGCTGAAAGATTTAATGGCATGAATAGCTTGAAAAAGTAAAAGCATGATCTGTAAAAAAAGAATACAGTAATTTCTGGAAAAGAATACAGTAGTTCTCTTTCAATTGCGTCGGATTCCGTATAAACTGCGAGAATGCTAAAAAATATAGCGAGGACAAAAAAAGGGATTTTTTCGATTATAGCACGCTTTTCTATCTTTCTTTCATAATAATAATCGAGCAAAAACAAAACAAACGGCAAGGAAACCGCCATTGGTTTTGTAAATAAAGATATGATAAATAGTATAATAGATAGTATTAGATATTTTTTTTGGTCAAAATTTTTTAAATATCGCAGATAAGCAATCATTGATCCAAGGTAAAATAGGGCATAAAGGACATCCTTTCTTTCTGCTATCCATGCAACAGACTCTACATGCATTGGGTGGATAGCAAAAAAAATAGAAACAAAAAATGAAATCTTATTGTTTCTACTTAATATCAAAAAAAGCCAGAAGACTACAGTAGAGTTCAATAAGTGAAAAATTAAGTTTGTTGTATGATATGCGTGTGGATTGAGATTGAATATTTTATATTCAACTGCGTATGATAATACGGCAATTGGCGTGTACATGCTTACAAAGGATGTGGTAAATATTTTCTTTATATTTTTAAATGTGAATTCTTTAATAAGTTCATTCTTTATTACATATCCATCATCGTCCCAATTAACAAAATCATTTTCAATTGTCGGAAAATACGATATTGAGGTAACAGAAAGAATTATCAATATCGCAAGCAGTATCTTTAAATTGTTCATATTCAATAGTTAATTGACGAAAAATTATAAAACAACAGAACATTGAATATTAAGATAATATCGCACCAAGATAAAAAATCATATCAGAAACAAATTTACATTTTTATTTTGCTTTGCAATAGTTCTTTAAGATAATCATATTTTTTAATCCATTCTTCATCTTTTTCGGGGATTCCAACGCTTGCATAACTTAAAAGTTTTTCTGCATCATGAATGTTATCTGATAAAATTGCAGATAAAATAAGTTCATAAAGTTCTTTATAAGTAATACCCGGTGAGTAAATATTCATAATTTTAATTAAAATATCGTAGGCCTGCTTATATTGTTTTTGTTCCATATATATTGAACCAATCTCTTTTTTAATCTCTGCATTGTCAATTATTCTTAACGCAGCATTGTAGTTTTTAATGGCTTCTCCATATTGCTTTATTTTTTTATAGCAATCACCGAGCATCTTATACCCTGTCGGTGACTCTGGATAACTATTGACAATACTGTTTGCACATTCAATTGCCTTTTCTAATTTGCCTTCATTGCAATAAATTATTGCTAACGACTGATTTATAATTCCGGAGTCCGGGCTTATTTCTTTCATCCTCTGAAGTTCTCCAAGTATTTTATGAATATTATCAGATTTTATTAAAGATTCTTTAGATTGTGAAGTGAATGTGAATGGATCAATGACGCTTAATTTATACTCATTGGCAATTACAGGATAATGCTTTTCGTTTACATATAAAACCTCATAATCGTCTAAAAAAACCGGCTTATAAAAGGGAAACATTTTGATAATATCTTTAAAGCCTTTATTGGCGCAAGAAACCATCACAAAAGATGGGTCGTATCGAGTGATAACATTTAGAAAATAATCTTTATTAATATACATTTTGGTTGCAATCAGCATGTCTTCATTTGTAAAAAGAAATGGAACCTCCATATCCATAAAGATTTTATATCTTGGATAAAGCATCCATTGGAGATAACCTCCATAATCTGGATTATTCAACACAAAGCCTTCAGCATTAATATGGTTAAGAAATCTTGAAATACCAGACGGAAGAATTCTTTCTGAAAAAGGATATTTCGGCCTATTTTGGTACATAACAAATACATTTTTAAAAGGTATAACCATTATTAATACAATAGTTACCATGCAAATACATTTGATAGCTCTATTATTTATATTTTTTATATCAAGTTGAATTCTGTTGACAGACAGAAAAGGTAAAGACAAAAGTACAAATTCAAATCTAAATCGACCACTTTTAAATAATAAAAGTATTGCTCCACATAATATTATTATAGAGCTTATTCTAAAATTCTTGTTTACAAATGAAGTGATTAAGCTAAAAAAAGTGGCTATCAAAAAAACATTAAATAAAGTAGATGGAATAGGAATTAATTTAATCATTTGAAATGATATTAATTCCTCCATCGATATTTTTTTAATTTCTTGTATGTAATGAGCTGCAAATTCTGTAGAAATGAATGGCATTGACAATAATTCTTTTCCGTGTGGGGTTAAATAAACCGAAGCTAAAGCGAAAATTAGCGGAATTAAATAAGCTAATTCCCCTTTTTTAATGTTTTGTTTGCTTAAATAATACAGAAAGAAAAAATCAATTAAATAAGCGAGAACAATCAGTATCAAAACTGGATATGCAATCCCATGCAAATTTACCCAGAATATTGAAACTATTGGAAAAATAAAAATATATTTTTTTGATTCAATTAAATAAATCGAAAACACAATAAAAAAGTATGTAAATAAATGGGGTCTTACAAGAGAAAATCTCGGAAGAATCAACAAAATGCACAATGTAATCACAATCAGTGCGTACAAGTCAGGTTTAGACTTTTTACCATTACTTATTATTAAGTAACTTACTACAAATGTTGCCAGAAACATGATTGCCCTTAAAAACACAAGCCCGTAATATCCGGAAAAAGAGTGTATTTTGTAGACAAGCACCTGGAATAGCCAGAAATAATCAACCCACTCACGGGGAGGGTCTATGAAAGAAAAGTAACTGCTGTCTTTTGGGGTTGTTCCGTGTTCGAGGATGTATCTGCCACCATTTAAATGATACCAGAGGTCTGTATCACCAGCAAAAATAGGCCATTGAAAAAGATAATAAGCCACATAAGAAACGAGGAAAATGATATAAAGAAAATAGTAATTTTCCTGTTGTTTAAAAAACTCTTTGAAGTTAAAACCTTTCATGTTCGCTTAACGGCTTAAACATTACTATAACTTGTCTTGTTTGTTCAAGGGGAATTACTGCTTCTTTCTCATTGACAAAGCGGTAAAAGCCAATTATTCTGTTAAATTATGATACGGTTTGAACGACTTCCAGAGAACATCCACGAAAAAATACATCTTTTGTCTGATGCTTTGGCGAAAGAACCCAATATAAGCTTTGCCTATCTCTTCGGCGGATTGTTAAGAAAAAGAAAAAACCCCTTTAGTGATATCGACATTGCAGTTTTTGTAAAAAATATGAATAAATTTGATTATCTTGATTTATTTGAAAAATAACCTCTGTTCTTGGCACGGATGAGGTTGATTTGGTTATTTTGAACACATCACCAATCAGCCTGACAGGACGAATTCTGCAAAACAGGCATGTTCTTTCCGATAAAGAACCTTTCATCAGACACAAATATGAATCTCTCATTTTGAGAAAATGCTTTGATTTTTCCATAAAAGAAGAAAATATTCTCAAAAGGAGGTTTGGGATTGGTCGATAAATTATTGATAGGCAGAAAAATTGCCGAGATAGAAGTTTATCTTAGCCAAATCGAAGAATATTCAAAAATTTCAGTAAAAAACTACAAAGAAGACTGGAAAACTCAAACTGACCTTATTATATCAGCCATGAACTGCATGACATGCGACCATATGCCCGCTGTCGTAGTCTTTTAATTCAGGGGCTATTTCGGCACAGACAGATGTCCTCCTTTCACATCTTGGATAGTATGCACACCCGGTTGGGGCATGATTATCATCCCCTGCCCTGCTTGAAAAACCTCCTTTTATTGAATCTATGAGCATCTGTGTGTATGGGTGCATCGGTTGATAGAATATGTTGTCTGTCTTTCCCTGTTCAACCACCCTGCCCTTGTACATAACCATGATTTCATCGGATACAAACCTTACGACATTTAAATCGTGAGATATAAAAAGCATAGATATTTTTGTGCGTTCTTTAATATCCATGAATAGATTTATTATCTGTGCCTGAATCGATACATCGAGGGAAGATACAGGTTCATCAGCAACGATGAGTAAAGGATTTGTCGCAAGTGCCCTTCCGATAGCAACCCTTTGCCTTTGTCCACCACTCATTTCATGCGGATATTTTTGAAAAAAATCCTCGCTGATACCGACACTTCCCAGTATTTCTGTAACCCTTTGTCTTGCATCATCACCATCATGGGCAATATTATGAAACAAAACAGGTTCTGCAATGGCATCATATATTCTAAGGCGTGGGTTCAATGATGAATAAGGGTCCTGAAAGATGATCTGAATGTCTTTTCTCAGCCTCTTTAGTTGATTATCATTGGTTTTGGTGAAATTGACACCAGAAAACACAATATCTCCGACATCAGGTTTCTCAAGAAGCATGATACACCGAACAAGCGTACTTTTCCCTGAGCCACTTTCGCCGACAATACCAAGAGTTTGTCCACGTTCAAGCGATAGGTCTACACCATCGACAGCACGAACTATCTCTTTTTTGTAAGAAAAAGCAGATCTCTTTACTTCATAATATTTTTTCAACCCTGATACAGAAAGCACTTTATCCATTTTTCATTACCAATTGTAAACATTGGAGGTTCATTAATCATGCACTGAGGCATTACCTTGTTGCATCGAGGATGGAACTTACAACCCTCTGGCATTTCTGATAATCTCGGAACAAAGCCCGGTATCGTTTTAAGTCGTTTTTCCTTTCCCGAAAGCCCTACTATGGAATCTACAAGACCTCTGCTATACGGATGCAACGGCTCACTGAAAAAATCTTCAACGTTGTTTTTTTCAATAAGGCGTCCTGCATACATGATGCCGATATTTTGAGCTAATTTTCTTATGATATGCAGGTTGTGCGTGATAAAAAGCATCGACATGCCATATTCCACAATCAACCCGTTGAGCAAGCTCAATATTTGTGACTCTGTGGCTATATCGAGCGCAGTTGTAGGTTCATCTGCAATCAGAAGCAGAGGATTACAGGATATCGCGATAGCAATAAGTATCCTTTGGCGCTGACCACCACTAAGCTGATGGGGGTATTGTGCAAATTTTTTTTCAGGTTCGTCAAACCCCACCTGTTTTAAAAGTCTCAAGACCCTGTCTTTTATTTCCATGTTCCCTGCGTTATTATGAATCTTGATTGTTTCTGCAATCTGCTCTCCTATCCTCAAAACAGGGTTTAGCGCTGTCATGGGTTCCTGAAAGATCATTCCTATCTTGTTTCCCCTTATATCTTGCATCTCCTTTTCATTTAATCTTGTTATATCTCTTCCTTCAAAAATTATCTCCCCACTGACAATTCTACCAGGAGACGGAACAAGACCCATGATTGACAGTGCGGTCATTGTCTTTCCGCACCCGCTTTCTCCAACAAGGCCGAATACCTCACCTTTTTTTATAGAGAAACTTACATTCTCTACCGCCTTGACAATACCTATATCAACAGTTATTGATGTGCAGAGATTGTTTATCGTTATAGTATGTTCGTCCATGAAAATCTCTTTGATTATTTTAACCCTATGCATTATACTAATCCAATATAAAATGGCAACACAACAAAATACAAAATACTATTATTTTGCAACTGTCTGATATTAATTATAAAAACGAGGTCTGGATTATTGCCCAGTATGGATAAAGAAAGGAGACTATTATGGTAGAGAACGAAATCAGGGAAGGTCTCACGTTTGATGATGTTCTTCTGCTCCCGTCTTTCAGTGATATAATGCCAAAGGACATCGATGTATCAACAAACCTGACGAACAGTATAAAACTAAATATACCCTTGCTAAGTGCTGCAATGGACACGGTAACTGAGGCAAAGACCGCAATATGTATTGCACAAGAGGGTGGCATAGGCATCATTCATAGAAATATGGGTATTGAGGAACAGGCGCAAGAGGTGGAAAAGGTCAAGAAATCTGAAAGCGGTATGATTGTAGACCCCATAACAATATCGCCTGATCACAAGATAAGGGATGTGCTTGAACTTATGGCAAAATACAGAATTTCTGGCATCCCTGTAACAAGAGGAGAAAAACTTGTAGGCATAATAACAAACAGGGACTTAAGGTTTGAGACAAACTTCGATGAAAAGGTCGAGAACGTGATGACAAAGGAAAACCTCGTCACGGTTAAAGAAGGTATCGGTCTCGAAGAATCAAAAGCTATACTCCATAGACATAAAATTGAAAAACTGCTTGTAGTTGATAAAAATTTTAACCTCAGGGGATTGATAACTATAAAAGATATTGAAAAGATGAGAAAATTTCCTTTTTCCTGTAAAGACAATCTCGGAAGACTACGCGTAGGCGCTGCGGTTGGTGTCTCCAAAGACAGGGACGCGAGGGTGGAGGCGCTATTAAGGGCAGGATGCGATGTTATCGCAATTGATACTGCACATGGACATTCTCAAAATGTAATTGAATCTGTCAGAGAAATAAAGAAAAACTTCAAGAATGTACAACTAATAGCTGGAAATATTGCGACAAAAGAAGGTTGCGACGCCCTTATAAAAGCAGGGTGCGATGGTGTAAAGATTGGTGTTGGTCCAGGCTCGATATGTACCACAAGAATTATCGCGGGCATAGGTGTACCACAGATAACAGCAATAATTGAGGTATCAAAATCTGCTAAAAAACATGGCATACCAATCATAGCGGATGGAGGCATCAAGTTTTCAGGTGATATAACAAAAGCCCTTGCAGCAGGCGCTGATTCTGTTATGATTGGAAATCTTTTTGCCGGCACTGACGAGTCACCCGGTGAAATTGTTCTTTATCAGGGAAGAACCTACAAGGTATACAGGGGTATGGGTTCTCTTGAGGCAATGAAAGAAGGTAAAACACGAGACAGGTATTGTATTGATGAGAATGAAATCGAATCTAAGATTGTTCCTGAAGGGATTGAAGGCAGAGTTCCTTACAGGGGTTCACTCTCGATATGCATAAACCAACTGATAGGAGGCATAAAGGCGGGTATGGGATATGTTGGATGTCATAGTTTGTCAGAGTTAAGGGAAAAGGGTCAGTTTATCAGGATTACGACTGCTGGATTGAGAGAAAGTCATGTTCATGATGTTATAATCACAAAAGAGGCACCTAACTACAGGGTTGAGTGAAAATACTATGGATTACCACAAAGAAACTATTCTAATACTTGATTTTGGCTCTCAGTACACGCA
>MWEV01000051.1 GCA_002071245.1 Deltaproteobacteria bacterium ADurb.Bin026 | reverse complement strand
GGACAGATGAACTTAAGGGTTGCCTTTGACGTATCAACAGATCCTAATATTGACCAGGTCCTTACTCAGATGCGCCAAGAACAGGCTCAAAGCCAATTGCCTAAGAGCGTAAGAAGGTATGGGATAACAAATCCAAAATCGCTTTCAAGTCCACTGATGCTTGTTACGCTTTATTCTCCCAAGGGCACGTATGATGCAACATTTCTTGCCAACTATGCCTATATAAATATAAATGATCCTTTAACCCGTACCCCTGGTGTCGGACAGGTACAGGTCTTTGGTGCAGGCCAATATGCCATGCGAATATGGATGAAACCAGACCAACTTGCAAAGCTTGAGATCACAGCTACAGATATATGGCATGCGCTTAATGTCCAAAATAAGGTTAATCCTGTAGGACAGATAGGAGCGGAACCGGTGCCCAAAGGCCAGGAATTTACATATACGTTAAAAGCACAGGGCCGCATGATTACAGAAGAAGAGTTTGGCAATATAATTGTAAGGGCAAAACCAGACGGCTCAATCGTTAGAATCAAAGATGTGGCAAAAGTTGAGCTTGGCTCTCAAATGTACAATATCATAGGTAGAATGAATGGCGCTCCCGCAGCAATCTTGGCGATCTATCAATTACCAGGTTCCAATGCGATTGATGCAGCAAAGGGCGTCAAGAAACTTCTTGAGGATATGAAAAAACGCTTTCCTCAGGATCTCGATTATAAGGTATCTCTCGATACAACATTGGCAGTAACGGAAGGCATAAAAGAAATCGTGACAACACTTTGGGAAGCGGTACTTCTTGTCATCTTTGTCGTGTTCATATTTTTGCAAGGATGGAGGGCAACGTTAATCCCACTTGTTGCTGTTCCAGTATCTCTGATTGGCACGTTTGCAGTATTTCCTCTACTCGGTTTTTCCATCAATACATTATCCCTTTTTGGTCTGGTGCTAGCGATAGGCTTGGTAGTCGATGATGCAATTGTTGTTGTTGAGGCAGTGGAACATCATATTGAAGAAGGCATGTCTCCCAGAGATGCAACCATAAAGGCAATGGATGAAGTTTCCGGCCCAGTTGTCGCAATAGCCTTAATTCTTGCCGCTGTTTTTGTACCCACCGCCTTCATACCTGGAATAACAGGCAGATTGTACCAACAATTTGCAGTGACTATTGCGGTATCGATGTTGTTATCTGCCTTCAATGCCTTAAGTCTCAGTCCTGCCCTTGCAGCAATGCTTCTAAGGCCAAAAGAAAAGACAAAGGGTGTGTTGGGAACCTTTTTTGGAGGGTTTAACCGTTTATTTGCACGAGCAACAGATGGCTATGTAGGTATATGTGCATTTTTGATAAAGAAAGCAAAGAGGAGTCTTTTGTTTTTACTGGTCGTAGGGATTGGAGTTGTACTTTTTGGCGCGAAACTTCCCAGTGGTTTTCTTCCCGAGGAGGACCAGGGTTATTTTTATCTTGACGTACAATTACCCGATGCGTCTTCTCTGCAACGCCTCGATGCTACATGCAAGAAAATAGAGGATATATTAAAAAATACTCCTGGCGTACAGGTATTCAACACAATTGTGGGTTACAGCACACTGAGTCAGGTAAATACAACGTATAATGCATACTTTTCTGTAACCCTCAAACCATGGCACGAACGCAAGAAGAAAGAGGAACGCTATTCCGCTATAATGGCGCATGTCAATCAAGAATTATCAAAGATACCGTCCGCCCAGACATTTGCCTTTTCACCGCCAGCCATACCGGGCATAGGGACCTCCGGTGGTATTACGTTCATGCTTGAAGATCGGGCAGGAAAAGGAATCGATTTTCTCGCTGAAAATCTTCGCAGGTTTCTCGATGAAGCCCGTAAGAGACCAGAGTTTGCATCCATAAACACATCATTTTCATCGAATGTGCCCCAGATATATGCAAACATCGATAAGAGCAAGGTATTAAAACAAGGAGTAAACCTTGGAGATGTTTATCAGACATTGCAGGCATTTATGGGTGGCCCCTTTGTCAACTATTTCAACCGCTTTGGACGTCAATGGCAGGTCTATGCGCTCGCAGATGGGGATTACAGGACAAAGGCTGAAAATATCAAACAATTCTATGTGAGAAACAATTCCGGCCAGATGGTTCCTTTGAATACCCTCGTCACCATTGAACAGACATCAGGCCCAGAATTCACTCTCCGATACAATGAATACAGGGCAGCCCAGATCAATGTTATTCAGGCAAGGGATTATAGTTCCCAACAGGCAATGTCAGCGCTTGAAGATGTTTTTCACAAGACGATGCCCACAGAGATGGGTTTTGATTATATGGGAATGTCATACCAACAAAAGGTTGCAGTCGAAGGTATCTCTCCAACAGTCATTTTTGGACTATCTCTTCTTTTTGTTTTTCTTATTCTTGCTGCACAGTATGAAAGCTGGTCTTTACCCTTCAGTGTCCTGCTTGGTACCCCTATCGCTGTGATGGGCGCTTTTCTTGGACTTCTCATCAGGGGTTTTGAAAATAATGTATATGCCCAGATAGGTCTTGTAATGCTTATCGGACTTGCTGCAAAAAACGCCATACTCATTGTGGAATTTGCAAAGACAAAATTTGAAGAAGGAGACCCGATTGTCAAAGCAGCCCTTGATGGTGCAAGGCTGCGCCTGCGGCCCATTCTGATGACGGCCTTTGCATTTATACTCGGGACGGTACCTCTGGCAATCGCATCAGGATCCGGGGCTATATCAAGGCAAATTCTTGGTACTGTGGTAATAGGAGGCATGCTTGCGGCAACTTTGATTGCCATATTTCTGATACCTGTTACCTTTTATGTAGTTGAAAAGTTTGTCCATAAAGAATCAAAAGATATTAAAGTACCGTTGGAAATACCGGCAACACAATCGCCTGAGGGCACAGGGGATAGGTTGTAATTACAGGAAACCCATGGAGGATTAATCTATTATGCCAAAATTTTTTATAAATAGACCGATTGTGGCTATGGTAATCGCGATCATTACTGTAATTGTGGGCATCGTCGCCATGTCGAGCCTTCCGATTGCACAGTTTCCTGATATAGTACCCCCTGAGATACTCGTGTCTGCATCATATATAGGCGCAGATTCAATTACGGTTGAACAATCTGTTGCAACCCCTATCGAACAACAAATGAGCGGCGTAGACAATATGATCTACATGTACTCGATCAATGCTAACAACGGGCAGATGCAACTTCGTGTGGACTTCGATATTGGAACAGTCCCGAATACTGATCAGGTTCTTACACAAATGCGCCTCGGTCAGGCACAATCTCAATTACCAACGGAGGTAAACAATCTCGGGGTAACCGTACAAAAATCGACTAGCAGCCCTTTGTTGGTGATTTCCCTTTATTCTCCTAAAGATACATATGATCAGCTTTTTCTTTCTAACTATGCGTATATAAATATAAATGACCCACTTTCACGTGTTCAGGGCGTGGGACAGGTGCAGATTTTCGGAGCGGGTCAGTATGCAATGCGTCTTTGGGTTAAGCCAGATCATCTAGCCAAACTTAACGTAACGATAAATGAAATTGTAGATGCTATTAACAGTCAGAACACTGTTAACCCTTCTGGTCAGATCGGTGCAGAACCTGTGCCCAAAGGCCAGGAGTTTACTTATTCTGTTAAGGCTCAGGGAAGACTTGTCAATGAAAAGGAGTTCGGCGACATCGTGATAAGGGCAAATCCCGATGGCTCCCTGTTGAGACTAAAAGACGTAGCAAGAACCGAACTTGGTGCCCAGTCTTACAGTATAATAGGCCGCTATAACGGTAAACCAGCAGCGGTTATAGCAGTCTACCAGCTCCCGGGATCCAATGCTATCGATACAGCAAAACGGGTTAAAAAGCTTATGGCTGATTGGAAAAAGCGTTTTCCACAGGATCTCGAATATTCAATTTCTCTGGATACCACGCTACCAGTTACAGAAGGCATAAGGGAGATTGTCATTACCCTTGTTGAAGCACTGATTCTCGTCATTATCGTTGTTTTCCTCTTTTTACAGGGGTGGCGTGCAACCCTGATCCCTTTGTGTGCTGTTCCTGTTTCGCTTGTAGGTACATTTGCGTTTTTTCCTCTTTTTGGTTTCTCCATTAACACACTGTCCCTTTTTGGACTTGTACTTGCCATAGGGCTTGTGGTGGATGATGCAATTGTTGTCGTTGAGGCTGTAGAACATCACATAGAAAAAGGGTTGTCCCCCAAGGATGCAACCATAAAGGCGATGCAGGAGGTCTCTGGTCCTGTTGTCGCGATTGCGCTTATCCTAGCAGCAGTTTTTGTACCAACGGCCTTCATCCCTGGTATTACCGGAAGGTTATACCAGCAATTTGCCGTCACAATTGCAATTTCCGTTATTATATCTGCCTTCAATGCGCTCACATTGAGCCCAGCCCTTTCCGCACTGTTGCTCAAACCCAGAAAAAAAGGTACAGGCTATCTTCAAAAATTCTATGACTGGTTCAACAGGGTGTTTGGAAAGGCAACAGATGGGTATGTTGGTCTTTGCGGTGTTGCAATACGAAAAAGTATGATAAGTATCGGTATGTTGGTTATTGTGTCTTTTGTTGTAGTTATACTTGGAAAAGGTCTTCCTGGCAGTTTTCTTCCAGAGGAAGATCAGGGATATCAGTTCGCAATTGTTCAACTCCCCAATGCAGCTTCTCTTCAAAGGACTGACGATGTGGTTCGAAAGGTTGAAAAAATCATTGCAGGGACACCTGGTATACAGTCCTGCACAACCATCGTCGGCTACAACATGCTGAGCCAGGTTGCCAACACATACAGCGGATTTTTCTTCATAACGCTCAAAGAATGGTCAGAAAGAAAAAAACCAGAAGAAAAGCATAGTGCAATTATCATGCGCCTGAACTATGCCATGTCAAAACTAACAGAAGGCATAGGCTTTGCGTTTTCGCCACCTGCTATCCCAGGAATCGGTACTGCCGGAGGATTTACCTTTGTGCTTGAAGACCGTTCTGGGAGTGATCTGTCTTTTCTTACCGAAAATGTCAAAAAATTCATAACAGAAGCTAAAAAAAGGCCTGAATTGAGCAGAATTACCACAACATTCAGTCCATCTGTTCCACAAATGTTTGTTAACGTTGACAGGGATAAGGTATTGAAGCAGGGCATAGACCTCGCAGATGTTTATCAGACCCTCCAGTGTTTCATGGGTGGTACATTTGTAAACTATTTCAACCGTTTTGGACGTCAATGGCAGGTCTTTGTACAGGCAGAGGGTTCTTATAGAAGAAATACAGACAACCTCGGACAGTTTTATGTCAGGAATAACGACAAAAATATGGTTCCGCTTTCATCTGTCATATCAGTTAAAGAGACATCAGGCCCTGAATTTACAATGAGGTATAATCAGTATCGTAGCGCCCAGATTTTTGGAAACGCCGCCCCAGGCTATAGTTCTGCCCAGGCAATGAAGGCACTTGAAGATGTATTTGCCAAAACCATGCCCAGGGAGATGGGTTATGACTACATAGGCATGTCATACCAGGAAAAAAAGGCACAGGAAGGAATCTCTGCGTCCGCCATATTTGGTTTCTCTCTGTTCTGCGTTTTTCTTATTCTTGCTGCACAGTATGAAAGCTGGTCTTTACCCTTCAGTGTCCTGCTTGGTACCCCTATCGCTGTGATGGGCGCTTTTCTTGGACTTCTCATCAGGGGTTTTGAAAATAATGTATATGCCCAGATAGGCCTTGTAATGCTTATCGGACTTGCTGCAAAAAACGCCATACTCATTGTGGAATTTGCAAAAATGGAATACGAAAAAGGTACACCCCTGATTGAGGCGGCGTTATATGGTGCTCGCCTACGTTTAAGACCTATACTCATGACCTCTTTTGCATTCATCCTTGGCTGTATGCCTCTTGCTGTAGCCAGTGGCGCCGGAGCACTTTCACGTCAGGTTATGGGTACGGCTGTAATAGGGGGTATGCTCACCGCAACATTGATTGCAATTTTCCTAATTCCGGTAACGTTTTATTTAGTGGAAAAGATTTCACATAAAAATAAGAAAGAAAAAAAGGAATAGAGAGCAGAAATTAACATGCACAATAAGAAAGAAGACATCTTGAAGCGTAAGCAAAAACATAATATTTTATGGGCGAAACGCTAATAAGAGGAGTAATTGACATGAA
Source organism: Deltaproteobacteria bacterium ADurb.Bin026 (assembly GCA_002071245.1). Taxonomy (GTDB): domain Bacteria; phylum Desulfobacterota; class Syntrophorhabdia; order Syntrophorhabdales; family Syntrophorhabdaceae; genus MWEV01. The sequence continues at coordinate 1,323 of MWEV01000051.1, read as the reverse complement.
AATATTTATAATTTTGATTTTAGCCATGGCTTTGTTTTCTGGCTGTGCCATTGGTCCTGACTATAAACGTCCACTTTACAATACCCCAACATCGTGGAGTATCGACGAAAAAGAAACCAGAGATGTAGCAAATACGCTATGGTGGGAACAGTTCAATGATCCAGTGCTTAATGACCTTATCCAGGTAGCCATAAGACAAAACACGGATTTAAAGATTGCTGCCGCAAGGGTTGAAGAATATCTTGGATACTATTGGGTGGGGCGTTCCGGTCTCTTTCCCCATATTTTTGCAAGTGGAGCAGGTGGCCAACAACGCGGCACAGAAAATGGGCAAACTCCAATACCTGCCAGCATCAAAAATCCAGCAACCGTATATCATGGCGTTTTAAACGGAACATGGGAAATGGATGTCTGGGGTCGTCTGAGACGCGCAACAGAAGCGGCACGCGCCTCGCTTCTGGCAACCGAAGAAGGGAAAAGGGCAATCATTCTTTCGCTTGTTACAACGGTTGCAAACAACTACATCAATCTATGCAACCTCGATAAACAACTTGAGATATCAATCAGAACAGCAAAATTGAGGGAGGATTCATACAACATCTTCAAGCTAAGGTTTGAAGGAGGGATTATATCAGAATTGGAGTTATCGCAGATAAAATCTGAATATGAACAGGCTCTTGCCCGTATACCACTTATCGAAAAACAGATAACCCAGCAGGAAAATGTTTTAAATGCCTTACTCGGTAAAAATCCAGGCCGTATAGCTCGAGGCAAAACAATAGACGAATTGGTTTTTCCAGCGATACCATCAGGTGTACCGTCTGATGTCTTAGAGCGAAGACCTGACATTAAACAGGCAGAGCAAAACCTCATTGCAGCGAACGCAAGGATCGGAGTTGCAAGGGCCCTTTACTTTCCGACTATTTCATTAACAGGTAATTACGGATGGGAAAGCACAAACTTGGCAAATCTTTTCAGTGGCCCATCCGGCGCATGGAACTGGGCAGCAGGTTTTTCAGCACCTATCTTTACGGGTGGTTCAGTCTATGGTCAGAATATTGCTGCAGAAGCTATACAGCAACAGGCGCTTTTTGGCTACCAAAAGGCCATCCAGAATGCATTTCGTGATGTTGAAAACGCATTGATTGACCAAAAAAAGACCCGTGAACAACTCGTTGTACAACAAAGACAGGTAGATGCACTAAGAGATTATGCCCGTATAGCAAGACTCCGTTACGATAACGGCTATACAAGTTATATTGAAGTACTCGATGCCGAAAGAAGTCTTTTCAACGCTGAACTCGATTATGCACAAACCCAGGG
>MWEV01000050.1 GCA_002071245.1 Deltaproteobacteria bacterium ADurb.Bin026 | reverse complement strand
ACCTTTTCTTCAAGTAATCGTGCCTGCCGCACTATCTGGGCAGAAACCCTGTCGTGAGGGAGTCCATTGCCAGAGAATACAGGAAGTTTTTGTCCTCTGACCAGTGCATTCATGCCGTCGATCGCCGAGAGTCCTGTTTGAATGAATTCACGAGGGTAGCGTCTCGCAAAGGGGTTTATAGGCATACCGTTAACATCTCTTCTTTCAGCGGATAAAGCAGGAGGGCCGCCATCTGCCGGACGGCCAAGGCCATCAAAGACCCGACCAAGCATATATCGAGAAACAGGCAAAAGAAAGCTTTCCCCAAGAAAACGGGTGCGCATTGCTTTATTCGATAGGCCTGTGGTGCCTTCGAGCACCTGAACCACTGCATGTTTATCAGAAATGTCGAGGACACGTCCTATGCGTGCGCGGCCGGAAGTATCAATTATTTCAACGGTTTCATCATAGCCGACATCCCGAACTCTCTCAACGACAACAAGAGGTCCCTCAATGCGTGAGGCACCAATGTACTGCAATCCCCGGTCTTCTATGTCGAAAGTGGTTTGCATATTAATGAAGCCTCCTTGGCGTATTCTTTTGCAAGGGTTTCTGTTTCTCCCATAACATTTTGTTCCAATTCTTTAAGCTTATCAAGTTCGTCGTTACCGAATTCTGCCTTTGCCCTAAGAATCCTTGGCACACATGCCAAATTGCGGATTTGTGCAAGAGGAACACCTAATTCTATTAAATCTTTGCCCCTTCGGTATAGAATCATCATGGTACGCAACAACATTACCTGGCGTTCCGGAGTGCAGTACATATCGTTTTCCTCAAAGGCACTTTGAGCCAGAAAGCCATCTTTTATAATCTCTGCGACAAAAAGTATCAGGCGTTGTGAGTCAGGGAGTACGTCAGGACCGACGAGCTTAACTATTTGCTGAAGCCGTTCCTCGCGCTGAAGAAGTGTGAGTGCCTCTGTACGTAATTCAATCCAGTCTGGCGTCTCCTTCTTCCACCATGGACCTACATCTTCCACGTATTCGGAATATGAATGCAGCCAATGTATTGAAGGGTAATGACGCGCATTTGCGAGTTCTGTATCAAGCGCCCAGAAGCAACGAATAAAACGCCTTGTATGTTGAGTCACAGGTTCTGAGAAATCCCCACCAGGGGGGCTGACAGCCCCTACAATACTAACCGATGCCCTATTTCCGGCAAGGGTTGTTACTGCCCCGCCACGCTCATAAAACTGGGCTAATCTTGTCGGCAAAGAGGCGGGAAAACCTTCTTCTGCTGGCATCTCTTCAAGACGTGCAGCGAGTTCTCGCAGTGCTTCTGCCCAACGACTTGTAGAGTCGGCAAAAACCGCAACGCTAAAACCCATATCTCTATAGTATTCAGCCAGGGTTATGCCTGTATATATGGATACCTCCCTTGCAGCAACGGGCATATTGGATGTGTTGGCAATGAGAATGGTTCTTTCCATTAGAGGACGTCCCGAACGGGGGTCTTTGAGTTCAGGGAACTCACGTAAGACATCTGTCATCTCATTGCCTCTTTCTCCGCAACCGATAAAAACAATGATCTCAGCGTCTGACCATTTTGCAAGCTGATGCTGTGTAATTGTCTTCCCCGTTCCAAAACCACCAGGGATAGCGGCGGCACCTCCTTTTCCGATGGGAAAGAATGTATCTATAATACGCTGACCAGTTATCAACGGTTCAGTGATTCTTAATCGCTCTGCAATAGGTCGTGGAACACGTACCGGCCAGCGTTGAAGCATGGTGATTTCACGTCTACCCGATTCTGTCTCAATTTCTGCTATCGGATCTATGATCCTGTAATCACCCTTATCCACAATCGACAAGACTGTTCCATTTATATCAGGGGGTGCCATTATTATATGATTCACGAGGGGTGTTTCTTTTACTTTACCTATTGCCTGGCCTGTTGTTACTGTCTCACCCTTTTTGACGAGAGGTTCAAATGTCCAATGTTTTTCTGTATCAAGCGGATCTACCTTTTCACCTCTTTTAATCCAGGCACCGCTATGTGCTTCAATGCCTGGTAGCGGGCGCTGGATGCCATCATAGATGTTACCCACAAGCCCGGGTCCAAGCCATACAGATAAAGGTGCACCGGTGCAGAATATTGGCGCTCCTGGTTTGAGCATAGCGGTATCCTCGTAGACTTGAATCGTGGCATAATCACCTATAAGCCTGACCACTTCGCCTACCAGCCCAAGACTACCTACCTGAACAACTTCATACATCTGCGTTGCATGCATACCCGAAGCAGTTACAATAGGACCGCTGATACGGGTAGCTATGGGTTCATTGACCTTAGAGGTGTTGTTCATTGATTACCTCCTGCAGATCCTGTTTTGGGAATAAAAGACGCCTGAACAGCTATATATCTTCTTAATGCTGGCCATAGTCTTTCCAATCTCTTTAAAAGTGTATTATCCCACACCTGTCTTGCATCTTTATCTTCTACAATAACACCCCCATCTGAAATGCTTGGTTCTTGAATGATAGAAATATTAACAGGACGTCCAACCCTATGTGCAATTTCTTCGATAATGCTGTCGCTAAACATATCGTAATCCGCTCCTGATAGTTTTAGAACAAATGTATCACCATCCATATGCATTATGGCGTCAAAAGCGAGTGATATAATGGTTTCGCGGTATTGAATTCCATCACGGGCAATCAGTCGTTCACGCACCTCATCATAGACGGATCTGAGGAGTGCCTCAATGCGTGCTGCCCTGTGTCTTCCAGTTTCTACTGGGACTGTCGATAGAATCAAATCACTGCGATGCGTTGCTTCGGCATTAGCGCTATCAATATGTTCTTGCCTGATACGCTCCTTTTCTTTGTCAATACCGGCTAAAAAGATTTCAGCCTGACGTTTTGCATTTGTTATAATTTCTTCGCACTCTTTTTGGACTTCCGAGAGGATTTCGCTCCTTAACATCTCGGTAGAGTTTTGATTGGTTGTCATCAGCAAACCCCCTTATCCGACACTTACACCAACTGCTTCCTGTACAAATTCTCTAAGACTCTTTCGCCCTGACAATGGTCCTTCAGGCCCTGGTATTTCAACGATCAGAGGACGGTCACGGTTTATTCGAAATGTGTCTATCTGAGATCTTATCCAAGACGCCACATGCTCTGTTATGATGATTATTCCCAAGTCAGGTTTCGATATAGCAATGCTTATAGCGGATATAGCCTGTTCAGCATCAGCCGCTACATAGGCTTCTATACCTGCCAAACGGAAACCACGAACAGTGTCTTCGTCTGCTATGCAATAAAATTTCACTGATTCAGTCCTTTATATCTTCTGCATCAGCATCATAGCGATAGCAAAACCCAGAACAGCAAGTCCTTCTGCCAGCGCAACAAAAAGGATACTACGGGTTAGCAATTCAGGCTTTTCTGCTGCTGCACCGAGAGCGGCGGAGCCAATCCGACCTACGGCATATCCTGCGCCGAGAACGCTTGCTGCGATGGCGAATGCTGCCGATGCACCAAGTCCTATTGCCTTATAAGCAGAAACGATATCCCCGGACGAAGCAACTTTTGCCGCCTCTTCAGCCGCGATAGCAAGACAAGGAAGGATAATCCCAGAAAGAACTACACCCAACATAATTTTAAATCTCTGGAACAACGATTTAATCATGTGACACCTCCAATTAGAATTCCTAACAAATCAAGCAAAATACAAAACCCAATCATTTATAAAAAACATAAAACTGTTCATAAATCGGTTCTTTTATCGTTTTGTACAAGAGAGAAGGGTTCAAAGGGCTGCCCGCTACCGGAAAAAAACTTTCCGAAAAATTCGTAATATTCAAGACGCAAGGCCTGAACCGAAGCGATAACGCCTTCAAGTACGATAGCAATTATATTGCCGAGAATAATGACTACTATGCTAAAAACGCTTCCCCCGTAAGGAAAGCCTTTAACTTCAGCGGCTAACATGAATGCTGCGAAAAGTAGTGCGGCATGGCTCATCGCATAGGCAGCTAGTCGTACAAAACTTATCGTATTGGCTAAATAACTTAGTATTGCTTCAAAGGCCTCCACACAAGACTCCATTATGGCGGTTGCCATCCCACCTTTTGAAGCATGTTCTTTGTCTGATTTGCTAGTTATGTAGTGTTCAAGGGGTTCCTTTATTGACCAACCAAGAATCGGTAGAAGAAGGAATAAAACCAGAGCAACGCCCATCAAGCCGTGCGATCTAAGTGCAGCACCTTTTATTAAAATTATCAGAGTGCCCCAGTAAAATAGCAATCCTATAAGGCCGAATTTATCAAGAACTGCCCCTATAATGTCACCCTTTTGAAAGCGGTTGACGGCATTTAATATAAGGCCAAGGCTTATAAGGGCAATTCCAAGCCCCATAGCGCCATACATCAACAGCATAGGGTCGGCATCCAGGGGGTCGTGCCAAATTGCGTATTTTTTCAATGCCTCTATCCCAAAATAACTTCCATATATAACACCGAAGATGATACTCGATGAACCTGCAAAGATAAGTAAAAGACCTGCGTCTTTCACATTCTTTGATTTTCCGGAAAGAAGCGCAAACAAGCCACATAGAGCAAGAACCATTCCATGTCCAACATCGCCGAACATCATTCCAAACATTATTATGTAACTTAAGGCAACAAACAGCGTAGGTTCGAGTTCACGATAATCAGGGAGTCCATAAGCAGAAACAAGCATCTCAAATGGTCTTAGGAGGCGTGAATGTCTTAAAAGTACAGGGATCTGCTCATTTGTTAATTTATCTGGTGAGGTTGTCTGAAATGCATATCGTTCACCGGTTATGTCCGCGATACGAAGTCTGATAGTTTCTACGTCTGAAGATGGTGCCCATCCTGAAATAACGATAGTGGATTCAGTGCGAGGAAATTTTTGACTTGCCTCAAGAATCTTGCATTCGACGTTGATGAATTCTTCGATTTCAGACAATGTCTCGGCGAATTCGTTTGCAAGGGCATTTATGGTAGCATCCATTTGTCTAAGCTCTACATGCAACTGTTCCTGTTCCTTTTTTCTATCTTCGAGCAGGCCGTCCACCGTGACTCCATCAACCCTGGGAAGGGATTCATATTGAAAACCTGCCTGCAGTAGAGCCTTTTCCACGGCTTGTTGTTTGCTTCTCGTCGTGATTGCAAGAAGCGGTTGTATGTCTTGTTTTTGTGTCAAAGGAAGTATAATTGCATCCTGGCTGACCGTCTTTTCAAGCCTATCGAGGTTTTGTACGGGCAAACTTCCCGTGACAAAATGAAGATGTGAAAATTGTTCATACCCTTCGAGCGGAATATCATATCCGCTATAGTATGATAAACGTTCGTGGGTAGCAGATGCCTCTTTAAGGCGTTCTGAAATTTGTTGACGATGTCTGAGCGCATCTTTGACCTTTTGTTCTATTAATCTCAGATGCTCTTCCGCATCGTTGACCGTTATTTTCGCAAAACCTGATTTAGAAGGTTTATAGGGGATTTGTAGCGATTGACGGAGTTCCTGAATGCGCAATCTTATCTGTTCATATCGAGATAGCCCTGTCGAATGGTCAGCAGGCGTAAGGGGTGTTATTTCATGCTCTGATGGCATGCGCATAAGATGCACCGCCCCTAATTGCCCTAAACCCTCGAGCACGGATCGTTCATCCCTTGCAAGGACAATGGTTTGCATACGTACCATAGGTACTGCTCTAAACATATGCCACCTCAAAGCTGTTTCGAGGTATCAGACGTGTACGAATAGCATCAACAGGCATTTTTTTTCTAATACACTCAGAGATTGTTATTAAATTTGCTACCTCAATACGACGGATACCGATATATCCCATAATTGTACCCATACCCATATGACTACGACGAAATGCATTGTTTGATAAACGAAGGAAGTGTCCCCATGCCTGACCTTCAATAGCCGGAATGTTTATGGTTTTTGTGCCGTCGTCTGTCTCGTTCCCAAAAGGTTCTGAATCGAGCACCCTATCAGATGCCCTACCGATCGAAGCGACAGGATCAGAATCATGCAGCATATCGAAAAAAAGCGCCCGCGTTATTCTGGTGCCGTCTATATGTAATGGTTGTAATACCTCTGTTGGCAATTTATAGTAGAATCTCCCACGGGCGACCAACATCAGATGAAATATATCTACTTCCTGGAAGATCATCTTTTCTATTATTTCCCGGTCTTCGTTAGGTAATTTTTTTGTTTTCGCAAGTAATCCCTCGAAATAACCACAATCAAGTGCTGCTTCAAAGAAGAAGGGCCTGTGGTAATCACTGTATATTTTAACGGCTTTTGACAGATTTTGTCTCAACGGTCCTTTTGGCATATGGTGTACGAATTCTTCCAAAGATTCTGATGAGCCAAGACGGTCAACGTCGATGCTGAATACTTTTGGCAAGGGAATTAAAAATTCATATCTTTGTTTGATAGGCACGTCTGTCAAGATAGAGCGTACCAATATCTTTAAATTTTCTACTTGAAATCTTATTAGCGTCCAATTTATCAGTTCTTCTCTGGCCCCAGACATGTATGCACAAAAACCAGATATCTCTGCTATTAGCCTGATGATTAATTGTCTCTGAAAATCAATGATGCCTTCAAACTCAGAGTCAGGAAATATATTATTGTACAATTCTTGAATGTTTTGGATGCGGCATAGGCTGTCGAGTCTTTCGCCCTCTGCAATACGGCTTTTTTTACCATGCAGATTGGCGGCGAGAAAATCAAGATCATCAGCAATATGTCGAGTTGAGCCAATTATCGTTGGGTTGGCGGAATCGTTTATTGTTGGTTGCATATGCACCCAACAATCCAATCAACAGCTTGTTGTCTGGTTTCTGGCTTAAGAACGATCTCTCTTTCTATTCTGGTTA
>MWEV01000049.1 GCA_002071245.1 Deltaproteobacteria bacterium ADurb.Bin026 | reverse complement strand
CTCCTTAAAATTGGTTTTGAAAACTTCATTTATTTTGATAATAGCCTACAATAAAATAAAAAACATGATTAAAAATGTATGTGTTTTACTCCTTGTGAAAAATTTCATATTTAAGTCTTGACAAAGAAACACAACATTTAGTAAATAATTACATGTTGTGTAAATAGTATACATAGATTTGTACAAATAACAAGAAATGAATATTTTTGATGCGTTTTTGTTTATATTATGGGCTTGATATCTTTTGTGGAATTAGAAGAAAAATAAATATAGGTAGTAAGTTTATAGTCACATAGTTACATACTTACAAGGAGCAAACATGAGATACGGAGAAACAGGGTACAATTTAGAAGTAGATTTGGCAACAGGAAATATTGAACGTGTGGAGACAGATCCGAAACTGATGGAGCTTCATTTGGGTGGATTGGGCAGTAGTGTCAAACTCCACTGGGACAGGGTTCCCCCTGAGACCAAAGCCTTCGATGACGGAAATATCTTAGTTATCAGTACCGGTCTTTTAAACGGAACACCAGCATTCAGCGCTAATCGTACTGTTGTAACCTTCATTTCACCACAGACAGGGCTTTTGGGATACCCAATGATGGGAGGATTTTTTTCAGCCGAGATGAAGTATGCCGGTTATGACAAGTTTGTCATTCGCAATAAATCTCCAAAATGGGTCTATCTATGGGTAAACAACGACAAGGTAGAATTGCGGGATGCCTCTCATCTGGTTGGAAGAGGTGCCCTTGAAACCCAAGATCTAATCCGAAAGGAATTGGGGGAGCCAAGAGCCCAGGTAGCCGCAATTGGTCCTGCCGGAGAGCATAAATGTTTTACCGCCTCCATAGAGCAAGGTCGTTCCAGTTCGAGCCGTCTTGGTGGCGGAGCCGTTATGGGGGACAAAAAAATAAAAGCCGTTGCGGTTCGTGGGACAAAAGACCTCAACCTTTATGATGGCGTTAAGTTTATGAAATTGATGGATGATGTAAAAGCCTACATAAACTTCAGAAATGCAAACCCGATACCCGATGTTATGACTATTCTTTCAGGCATCGGTTCGCCCCAGGAAATGGTTCATACGGATGAGAAATGGCATTCAGAGAACTTCATGTGGGGAAATGCACGTACTCGAAGAAGGGACTTCTGGAGCAAGGAAAACGAAATGAACTGGACAACCACACAGCTTGCAACAGTAAAACGTTTGATAAGCTGTTTCAACTGTCCTCAGCATTGTGGCGGCTTAGTTTCTTACCAAAATGGTCCTTACTATATGATGAAGTGCTTCGGAAAACTGACCTATTGTATGGCGTCTTACATTGATGACCTGGGATTTAACTTCAGAATTCTTAATAGAGCCACCGAGTATGGACTCGATTCATTTTCTACCCCTCAGATACTTGCTTTTGCTGTAGAACTTTACGAGGCTGGTATCCTTACAGACAAAGACTTTGCTGGAACTTCGGAGTATGAGGCATGTCCTAAAGACAAAGAAGGGAGATTTTTCTGGCTTCTCGATAGGGTGGCGCACCGCCAGGGAATTGGTGACATTCTGGCGGATGGTGTTTATGCTGCAGCACGAAAGATCGGAAAAGGAGCAGAAGTATTTGACCACAATACTATAAAAAAACATGAGCAACTTCCTCTCAAATTGGGAACTCTTGACCCTATTTATTACCTTATGTATTCTACAAACGAAAAGATAAGCATAACTCAGATTGAGGGACAGTGGCCACAGTCTGCTTTTCCAACAAGAGAACAAAGAGAAGCCTTTGTGAAAGACTGGCCTCAACTTCCCGATGAAAGCTGGAAGGAGTGGGTTCTCGATTGGGATATCAGGGGACCGAATGCAATACCATATTATCCTACCCCTATTATGTGTGCCAATATTGTTGACTGGATGGAGATGTTACACAACATCGACGATGCTGTCGGTATGTGTTGCGGTATGTCAGGGTTCTGCCTGAAACCTCCATACCATATTCACAATTATCCTCACATCCTCAATGCGGCGTCGGGCATGGACCTTGATGAAGCCGGTCTGAAGAAGATCGCAAACAGAAGTAGAAACCTCCACAGGGCATATAACAATAGGCTCGGAATGTCAAGGAAAGACGAGAAGCCCCCCGAAGATCACTGGAGGAGGAGATACCCAGAACTGGAAGAAGAACTCCTGTCAACATATTATGAGTTCAAGGGATGGAACATGGACGGCATACCCACTAGGAAAAAACTGGAGGAATTAGATCTAGGATATGTTGCCGACGACTTAGAAAAGAGAGGTATATTGAAAAATGGCGAAAATTAAGAAGAAAGTCAAGACAATCAAAATTGACGCTGATAAGTGTAACGGCTGTAGAGGATGCGAGATTGTGTGTTCCGGTTTTCATGCAAACCCTCAGTGGAGCAGTATCAATCCGGCTCGTTCACGCATTCAGATTATTACTGACAGACTGAATAACAAATGGCTCCCCGTATTTGCGGGTGAATATACCCCTGCGGAGTGTATGGGCAGAAGCATATATGTTATTGATGGAAAAGAATATAATGAGTGTGACTTCTGTAGAGCTTCTTGTCCTTCTAGAGTCCTGTTTGTTGAACCAGATTCCGGTCTTCCGCTTAAATGCGATATGTGTGAGAGTGACCCAACACTGAAGGAGCCTAAATGTGTCGAAGTTTGCCTTAACGATGTTCTGGTTTACGAGGAAAGAGAAGAGGAAGTAGAGGAGCAAACCAGTATGGAACTGGTTGAGACCGGGCTGGCCTCGATGATAAACAAGTACGGGTTTGACAAGGTAGCAGAAACCATCACCCGTATGTCGCAGAAGAGTTAAAAGATGCACTAGACTATATAGAAGAGGATTGAAAAATATAATGGAGACATTACCCTTAGAACCTTTTAAAATGGTTATTGACGGCATCAATGAGTCGGGCGGAGAAGCCTTCAAATTCTGCTATCAGTGCGGAAAATGCGAGACCGTATGCCCTTGGAATAATGTACGTTACTTCCCTGTTCGTAAATATATTAACCAGGCAAAATACGGCGTTGTTCCATTTGAATCTGAAGACGTGTGGTTGTGTGCGACTTGTGGAAGATGCCCTCAATATTGCCCAAGAGGAGTGGAAATAATTGAAGTTATGAGGTCGGTTCGCAGATTGCTTGTACCAGATGGTGTAGTTCCTGCAAGCCTACCCAGTCTTAGAAGTACAATGACAAATATTGCGAGCGTTGGCAACCCATGGGGTCAGGATCCAAACGAGCGTATGAACTGGGCAAAGGATTTGGAAGTCAAAGAGTTCGATGAAACCACTGAGATACTCTACTTTCCATGTTGCTATCCCAGCTATGACCCAAGACTAAAGAAGGTGTCCCAGGCTACCGCAAATATTCTTAATAAAGCAGGTGTGAACTTTGGCGTTCTTGGCTCTAAAGAAATGTGTTGTGGCGAGAGCGTTCGTAAAACAGGGAATGAGGCATTATTTAAACGCCTTGCCAAAGAAAATATCAAAACATGGATTGACAGCGGAGTGAAAAAAATCCTTGTTTCATCGCCCCATTGCTTTCATACATTTAAAAACGAGTACCCAGAGTTCAGTGTCAATTTCGAGGTAATTCACATCTCTCAGTTTCTTTTTGAACTTATAAACGAAGGAAGACTGACCATTAAAAAAGAATATGCAAGAAAGGTAACCTACCATGACCCGTGCTATCTTGGTAGACACAACGGTGTGTATGATGAACCTCGTGGAGTTTTACAAAAAATACCTGGTCTTGAACTTATCGAGATAACCGATAACCATAAAGACAGCCTTTGCTGCGGCATGGGTGGAGGAAGGGTCTGGATGGAAACGGAAAAGAATGAAAGGTTTGCAAACATCAGGATAGAGCAGGCCATAGCAACAGGTGCCCAGGTTCTAGCTACCGCTTGTCCTTACTGTGTTTTTGCGCTTGAGGACAGCAAGCTTGTTACCAATCATGCTGACGATATTGAGATAAAGGACATTACGGAGATCCTTCAAGAAGTTATATAAGAATATATTGATTAAACATGCGAGAAACTATTGAATTACCAGAAATGATGGATGATACGGTCGAAGTGCAGTGTAACCAATTCTCGGAAAAAGGGTGGACTGTCAGTACGGTGAATGCTCCCCTCGAAAAAGAGTTCACTGTGTATGTTAACGAATTGGAATTCGCTACAATTTGCTGTACACCAACAAAATTAAATTATTTAATTTTCGGATTGCTTTGTTCTGAGGGACTTATAACTTGCACTGCTGATGTTACTATGATGCGTTTGCGCAACAACGATTCAGACGTGGATGTTAAGTTAAATAAGAAAGAGCTTGACATGCCGACAAAAAGTCGGTCATACGATCACATTAACAACATATTGGTTTCAGTGATGGAACAAAGCATTGAAACGGATGTTTCAATTGCTCCGGAACAAGTGCTAACGCTGATGAGACGGTTTCACGAGAAGGTGGATTTAAAACGTTTCGGCGGCGGCGTGCATGCCGCTGCTTTGGCCGACAAAAATGATCTAATTTTTGTGGCAGAAGATATAGGGCGGCACAACACATTGGATAAAATACTGGGTGAGTGTATACTTGCTGATCTATCACCAAAAGACAAGCTTCTTCTTTGTACAGGTCGAATTTCAATGGAGATGTTACGCAAAATCTATAAGATGCAGATTCCCGTTGTTATTTGTCAGCATTTTCTGACTGGAAATTCTGCTATTCTTGCCCACAAGCTTGGTATTACCTTGGTTGGACGTGTGCGCGAGCATAGTCTGTCGGTATATTCTCGTCCTGAACGGATTGTTAGTTCAATAAATTGAAAGCGTTGAACATTCAATGGTAAAAGGGTATGCAGGTTAATAGATTCGCCGAGATTCTCTTGAAAGTGGTTTTGAGAATCAAAGTAACGATTATGAGGTGATAAACAATGGAAAACGTAATATCGCTTAACGAGAACATTCAACAACTCTGTAAAAATGTTGGCGAAGGCAACTTCGGCGATGTCATGGTTGTCGGCGGTGGCATAAGCGGCATCCAGGCATCCCTGGACCTTGCTACGGCCGGTTTTAAGGTCTACCTAGTTGAGAAGGCACCCTCCATTGGCGGGCACATGGCTCAACTTGACAAAACCTTTCCGACCAATGACTGTTCGATGTGAATACTCGCACCGAAACTGGTCGAGGTCGGCCGGCATCCAAATATTGAAGTACTGACTTACACGGAAGTTGAGCGTGTAGAAGGAGAAGCAGGAAACTTTAACGTCACATTACTCAAAAAGCCCCGTTACATCCTTGAAGATAAGTGTACGGGCTGTACTGTTTGTGTGGAATATTGTCCTGTTATGTACCCTGATCAATATAATCAGGAGATATCGGACAACAAGGCGGTGCACGTATATTTTGCTCAGGCGATCCCTTTGGTTACATATATAGACGAAAGCTGTCTGTACCTGAAAGAAAAGAAATGCCGGATCTGCGAAGCAGTCTGCAAAAACAACGCCATAGATCTGAATCAAAAACCACAAAAGATGGACATCAATGTAGGCGCCATTATCCTTTCCCAGGGTATCGAACCCTATGACCCAACAGTACGACCTGAATACCACTACAGGGATTTCGTCAACGTTGTTACGAGTATGGATTACGAGCGACTCCTCTGCTCAACTGGCCCTTACGGGGGAGAAGTGCTGCGTGCATCCGATAAAAAGCACCCCCATAAACTCGCATGGATCCAATGTGTGGGGTCTCGTCAGGTAATAGAGGGGGGTAACAGCTACTGCTCATCTGTATGCTGCACCTATACCCAAAAACATGTTATCCTTACAAAAGATCACGATGCCGATGCTGAATGCACTGTATTCCACAATGATATACGCTCTTACGGCAAAGATTTTGAACGTTTCTATCAAAGAACTGAGAGTCTTCCGGGCATTCGTTTTATCAGAGCCTATCCGTCAATTGTAAGGGAAGATCCGATAACAAAAAACGTAACCATTAGGTATTCCACTCCTGATGAGGGTATAAAAGAGGAAGAATTTGATATGGTCATTCTTTCAGTGGGCATGGATCCGCCAAAGAATGTACAGGCCATCTCCAATACATTTGGTATTGAGCTTGAGTCCCATAATTTTTGCAAGATAGAACCTACGAATCCTATTGCTACTAACGTACCAGGCATCTTTGTAAGTGGTGGTTTACAGGGTCCTATTGACATCCCCGAATCCGTCTTCAGTGCATCTGGTGCTGGCTCACAGATTGGTACCCTTCTAAATTACAGAAGAGGTAACCTTTCAAAAGAAAGAATCTACCCCGAAGAAAAAGATGTTTCCCAAGAAGAACCTAAAATAGGTGTATTTGTATGTCACTGTGGCGCTAATATCGGAAGGGTGGTCAATGTTCCTGATACCGTAGAATATTGCAAGTCGCTGCCAAATGTAGTGTATGCTCAGGAACAACTTTTCTCATGTGCCACAAACTCTGCTAA
>MWEV01000048.1 GCA_002071245.1 Deltaproteobacteria bacterium ADurb.Bin026 | reverse complement strand
ACGATTCGTCCATGCAAAGGATTATAGCAATAGGGTACTAAAGGGAGGAGACAGCGTCGAGATAATTCATCTTGATATAGGGGGATGAAAAACGGACTGAGTATAATCTATGTTCAAGCATCAAAGGAAAAAATATCATGAAATTCAATAAAGATTTATTCTTAAATAAGAAGGTTATGTTATGTTTTTTAATAATACTCTTTCCTGTGGTTGCTTTTGGTCAGACTTTGACGTCCTTCGTGCCGAATGACCCATATTTTTTGTATAATAAGTCAAATCCCGATTATTATTATTTTCCGGGACAGTGGTATCTGCAAAACGAAGCCCCATCAGAGATAACTGTATACATTAACTCGCTTGATAAAAATGTAACCATGAAAAATTCCAATGTGAGTGCAAATCTAAAAGGGGCGTGGGATCTGGGGTATACAGGGAAAGGGGTTGTGATAGGTATAATTGACGATGGTGTAGAGGGAACACATGAAGACCTTAATGATAATTACAGCGCAAAATTGAGCCGCTCATTTCTGAATGGTAATATATCTGAGAATCAGGGGCCGGTGTTGCTGAAAAATAACCATGGCACTTCTGTTGCGGGGGTGGCTGCTGCAAGGGGAGGCAACGGCATCGGCGTTACCGGGGCTGCACCATACGCTACCATTGCCGGGTTGCGCCTTTTAAGCGGTGATCAGACAGATGAAGACGAATTTAATGCCTATATGTGGGGAAGCGGGGTAACATTCAATAAAATTACCGGTAAATATACAATGAAGAGCAAGCCTGAGATCGCCATAAAAAATCATAGTTACGGAGCAAAGGTACCCTTTGCCAGCGAGGAAAGCATAGTTTTACAGTCTCTATCCAAGACTGCGGCAAACGGAGTAATCCATGTGTTTTCCGCGGGCAATGATAGAGGTACAGCAAATGAAGATGCAAACAAAACAATAGCAAACAGTCACAGGGACGTTATTAATGTGGCAGCCCTTGGTAGCGATGGCAAGTACACAGATTACAGCAGTTATGGCGCAAGCGTCTTTGTCACGGCCCCTTCAAACCGAAGCGATTATATGGCATTTGGTATTACCACCACAGACCGTACTGGCAATGATTACGGATATAATAAGTATTCTGCCTCAAATACGCAGGGTGATGTTGATGATAATTTTCCTAATACCAATTACACTGCCACATTTGGCGGCACATCCTCCTCTGCCCCTCTCGTTTCAGGCATACTGGCCCTTGGAAAGGAGGCGAACAAGGAAATGGATGTGCGCATGGCAAAACACGTCATTGTTCAAACAAGTCTAAGGGTTGATCCTAATGATGCGGGATGGGTCAAAAACGGTGCAGGCAATTGGTTTAATCCTAATTATGGTTTTGGCAACATAGACGGGGGTAAATTTGTAGAGACCGTGAAAAAAGTCCTCTCTGTTACCCAGCAGACTTCTTACTCCACAGGAACCAAGACAGTGAACGAATCGATAAAATCTATAAATAGCAGTGGCGTAGGCGGGACGAGCAAGACAGTTACACTGACCACGACAGAGTTGCCGACCTCCTTGAGGCAACCCCTGGAAGGCGTTGAAGTAGACCTCAACTTTACGCATTCGAAACGAGGAAACCTGACGGCCAGTATTACCTCTCCCTATACAACAAAGAGTTGCCTTTTTTATTCAACATCTAGTCTTCCGGCTGACAAGCAGGATGCCAAGGGTGTTACAAATTTTAGCTGGACATTCCTTTCCAATGCATTCTGGGGAGAAGACCCGCTTGGCGGGACAGACAAGACAAGCGGTACCTGGACTGTTACTATGGGAGATACTGTAGGCAACAATATAGGCACATGGAATAGTTACGGGTTTACCCTACTTATGGGCAAGGTAGTCTTAGGTTCAGGGAGCACTACGACCCAAACTACGGATATCAAGGCTAAGCTCCTGTTATTGCAGGATTCCAGCGAACTTTTTCAAAATCAGGCAGGAACGACCCTCGACGTAAGCGAAAAGATCCATGTTAAAAGAGGAGAATTGAATGTTAATGGCAAGGTTACCATGTCAACCAGGGCTTCAGACGATGAAGATCCTGAAGACGGCTTGTTCGTCCTTGACGGCGGTATTGTATCTGGCACTGGTACTATAGATGTTCCCTACGGTTTCTATCATATAGACGGTACTATTAAGCCCGGCAACTCAATAGGTACCCTTACCATCAACGGTGACTACTACCAGGGAACTCAAGGAAAACTCCTTATCGAAATAGCCTCCACAACAAGCAATGATCTTCTTGCGATAAACGGTGCAGCAGATTTGGGCGGCATCCTTCAGACTTCATGGGCAGGAGGGTATATCCCTGCAATAAGAACAAAGTTCGGAACTATTCTAACTGCCTCATCAGGGATAACAGGTCAGTTTTTCTCGCTTCTCACCAATATTACACCAACTGTGCTCTTCAAACCCAAATATGATATCCCTAACCAGATATACCTTATGGTAGAAAGAGATTACATCAACCAGATGCTCTTACCCTACCTTACAGCCAACCAGAGGGCAATAGGTTCCATGCTCAACTCGGTGGGGAACACCGCAGTTGGCGATCTTAATACTGTTTTAAATGCAATTGATGCCCTCCCATCCTATAACCAGACAGCATATGCATTAGATCAACTTGCTCCCAAAGGTGCTGAGGCTCAG
Source organism: Deltaproteobacteria bacterium ADurb.Bin026 (assembly GCA_002071245.1). Classification (GTDB taxonomy): domain Bacteria; phylum Desulfobacterota; class Syntrophorhabdia; order Syntrophorhabdales; family Syntrophorhabdaceae; genus MWEV01. The sequence goes on along the minus strand of MWEV01000048.1, from coordinate 3,185 downwards.
GCAGGTATGGGTATAAGCGGTGCCTCCTTCCAGACTGCTAATCTTTCTGAACGTTTAAGCGACTTAAGGCACGGAATAAAAGGTATGAGCTTAAATGGACTGTACTTCAAAAACGGTAACGGAACACCTGTGATGCTTGCCAGTGCAAACCCAGACCTTACGGATATGCTCCCAAAAGGATTAGATGAAAGATGGGGTTTTTTCGTAAAGGGTAATGCTGTCTATGGAGACCAGAAGGATACACCTGAAAGGACAGGATATGATTTCACCAATATGGGCATCACTATGGGTTCTGACTACCACTTCACTAAAAACTTTATATTAGGTCTCATGCTGGGGCTTAATGCCTCCAGGGCCAATGTTGACAGTATAGGCAGCAAGGTTAAGATGGACGGTTATACATTTGGTGCTTACGGCACCTGGTACAAAAGCAGTTTCTACATAGACAGCAGCATAAGCTACGGCTTGACAAAATATGACAATACCCGCCGTATTGTTTTCCCCGGACTTGACCGTACCGCAAACTCATCGCCTCACGGTAGCCAGTTTACCACCTATGCGGGAGCAGGCTACGACCTCCGTAAAAACAACTGGATCCTTACCCCTAAACTGTCTTTGCAGTATATCAAGCTTAACATTGACAGCTATACCGAATCTAATGCAGGCGCCTTAAATCTTGATGTTGACAAACAGAACACCGAATCACTCCAGGGAAACATAGGCGCCAGTGTATCCTATGTCTGGCAGACAGATAAGGCAGTCATTATGCCTAATATACGTGCCTCATACGGATATGAGTTCTCAAGGAACACCCAGTATGTTGTCTCGCGTCTTGTCCAGGGCAGTTCACCTTTCAGCATAGAGACCATACCCCCTGACAGGAACTTCATGACCCTTGGCGCCGGGATCACCGCCTTGACTTCCCGTGATATGTCTGTCTACATAAACTATGATGTCCAGATCGGCGACAGGTATGTTGCCCACGGTGTGAATGCAGGGGTGAGGGTTGGGTTTTAAAAGGATGATAAACCCTTGATTGTCGGGTTTTCACCACAGAGGGGACATGAAGGGTTTCTATCAACGAAAAATGTTTTGAAATCGGCCTTGAGACAGTTGTAAACAAAAAACCTTCCAATAAGCGTATCCCCAATGTTTAAAATGAATTTCAATGCTTCAGCGGCCTGTACCAGACCGATTAGTCCCGGAACAACCCCGAGAACCCCCACCTCGCTACTGGTAGGCGATGTATCGGCTGGCGGTATTTCAGGCACCATACAGCGAAGACATGGACCACCACCCTTAGGATAGAAAACGCTTGCCTGTCCGTCGAATCTTACTGCTCCACCAAAGATATAAGGCTTCCCCGACAAAAAGGCGGCGTCATTGAGTAAAAACTTTGTTTCGAAATTGTCCGAACCCTCTATAACAACATCAAAATCTTTAATAATATCAAGTGCATTATCAGGTGTAAAACGTTGTTCAAAGGTAACAATATTTACCTCGGGGTTAATTCTTAGAATCGCATTTTTTGCAGAATCTGTTTTTGGCCTGCCGATATCTGCAGTAGCGTGTAGAACTTGACGGTGAATATTACTTAATCCCACCCTGTCAAAATCGACGATACCTATAGTCCCTACGCCAGCCGATGCAAGGTATAAACCCGTTGGGCATCCGAGTCCGCCGGCACCCACTATCAAAACCCTTGCCTTCAATAATTTTTGCTGGCCTTCCTCTTTTATTTCGTGCATAAGAATCTGTCTGCTGTAACGTTTTATCTGTTCCTGATCCATTGTCCCATCGGTTTTGAACCTGTAGCCTGCTTCGATCCATGCATTAAAACCACCGGCCATAGAGACCACATTGATGTATCCCATGCCTTTCAGCATTTTTGCGGTAGCAAGAGAGCGTCTTCCTGAGGTGCAGTATAGCACTGAAGGTGTGTCTTTTTCCGGTAAAAACTCTTCTGGCCTTATTTTGACTATGCTGTTTGGTGCAAAGACGGCACCTTCAATGTATCCGGTTACGAGTTCTTCTTTTTCTCTTATATCAATCAGGCGAATGGGTTGATCTTTGTTCTGAACGAGATGGTGAACATCATGAATTGACACCTCGATGTTTTTGTCCATTTATCCTCCTGTATTCAAAATATGTATTATTATACAAGATTAGATCATGTAAAAAATCAAGAAACTTTGCTTCGTCTAATTTTATTTGTGTTTTTTTGGTATAATATGGGGTTTAGTGATGAAGTGGAACATTTTTGCCTGTTATCAATGAAAATAATATGGAGAATAAGAAGATATGGATAGACATGAATTTTCAAAAAAGACTATAGAGATTCTAAATAGAATCAGGGATCAAAAACCTTTAATCCATCATATAACGAATTTTGTGGTAATGAACAGCACTGCCAATGTGACCCTTGCTATAGGAGCATCCCCCATTATGGCACATGCACATGAAGAGGTAGATGTGATATCAACCTTTTCCCGCGCATTGAATTTGAATATTGGTACAATAAGCCCTTATTGGTTGGATTCGATGTTGATTGCTGGCAAGGTAGCAGGTGAAAGAGGAATACCGATTATTTTGGACCCGGTAGGTTCTGGTGCCACACCGCTTCGGACAGAGGCAGCAAAAAGAATTTTGTCTGAACTGCCTGTCACCGTTATCAGGGGTAATGCATCTGAAATACTATCTTTATTTACCAATGAAAACAAAATCAGGATACGTGGAGTTGATTCTCTCGAGAAAGCGGACACTGTCCGCGATGGGGCAACAAGGCTGGCAAAAGAATTGAAGAAGATAATCGCTATTACGGGTGAAGTCGACTTTATTACTGATGGTGAGAGGGACATAGAGGTTCACAATGGAAACCCCATGCTTGCTGTTGTGACAGGCACTGGGTGTTCAGCGACAACCGCTATTTCCTGTTTTTGTTCGGTTGAGAAAGACCCGCTTGTTGCTTCGGCATGTGCGCTTGGGTATTATGGACTTGCAGGAGAAGAAGCGGCTCTTTCAGCATGCGGGCCGGGCAGTTTTCAGACTGCTCTTTATGATACGCTGTACAATATGGCAGAAGAAACAATTATGGAGAAATTGAAAATAAAACCAGTGAAATGAGTTGCATTTTTGATTTTTCTACCTTATAAGGCCGTGATATAATGAGATGATCAATTGAAATT
>MWEV01000047.1 GCA_002071245.1 Deltaproteobacteria bacterium ADurb.Bin026 | reverse complement strand
GCTCTGTAATATCCCTCAGATAGGCAAGTGTTGCGGGTTCTCCGCGGTAAATAATACCAGCAGCAGATACCTCTATAAAAACAGTCGTCCCATCCTTTTTTATTCCCTTAAATTCATATTTTGACGGTACATCTTCACCTCTTTGTCTTCTTTCGTTTATACTAATCACCATTTCTCTATCATCAGGATGTACTGTAATATAAATCTGATTTCCTATGATCTCGTCTCGGTTATTATAACCAAAAATCTCAAGGAATTTATTGTTTACAAATATATGGTAACATCCCTTAACTATCGCAACACCATCATTTGAATGTTCTATTGCTATGCGATAGCGTTCTTCTGACTCCAAAAGGCTGTCTTCCGTTTGTTTGATTATTACGGGATTACGATTTGCAACCCTATATTTCAAGGGGTTTACCTTCATGATAAAAAAATGTTTCCTGTTCACCTTATTAAATCCTTTTTTTGTTACCGATAACTAAGTATACACCATTTTTGAATTTATTGCCTACAACCAACTATATTTTTAAAACAATTAGAAGAATTTTCAAGATGCACATAAAACATCTATCGATATCCAAATTCTTTATAAACTTCGAGCATCCTTTTCATTTCCAAAGCCATATGTTCGACGGCCATCTGCCTATTGCCCACTTCTTGCAGGATAGTGTATTGTACAAAATCATAAACAATAAATTCTAAATAATAAAGAACAAAAATATGACTATTGCGCCTCGAATGTTCTTTTTCATATTATACCATCTCATAAAAAAATAAAAACCTTGACATTCGTTATATTATATTATATATAACGTATCAAGAGCGTCTTACAAAACAACAAATCCTGATCCTTTCTATATTTCTTAAACCGCCCGGATTAAATGCCGGGCGGAACAGATTTCCAGCAGGGCCTGATACCTCTATAGTTTTTTTAAAAATTTAAGAGTTTCGATTTTTTTGTATTACATATGCAGACTTAACCTTCGAATTTGCTGAGCATGAACTATCATTGTCTCGGTTTCTACATTTTATCGTTGTTCGGCATTGCCTTAAAATTTTTCCTTTACTTATTCTTTGCAACCATCTACCTTATTTCAACATAGTGTAACCATCAACACAGGCAATGGTATTTATAAAAAAACATAAAGGAGATATGAAATATGATTTTCACAGAAACGATAAAATTAAACACTAAAGGGTTTAACGATACACTCGACATAACAAAAGATGTTAATGATATAGTTAAAAATTCAAAAATCAAGGATGGTCTGGTAACTTTGATGTGTCCTGGCTCAACGTGTACAATTACGACGATTGAATTTGAGTCAGGCGTAATCAGAGACTTACAAAGGACGCTCGAGAAAATCGCACCTTCGGACATCACATATGAACATGACTTAAGGTGGGGTGATGGCAATGGGTTTTCACATGTCAGGGCTGCACTTATGAAACCATCGCTTTCAATTCCTCTTCTAAACGGTAAGCTATCCATTGGCACATGGCAACAAATCGTTTTAATTGACTTTGATAACAGAAATAGAAACAGAACAATTATTGTTCAGGTTTTTGGAGAATAATATTGAGAAGGGGCAGGCATTTAATACCCACCCCTGTTGTTTTTTTTAGAGCTTGAAAAATAACAATAATGAAACAACGAGCGAATAAATAACAAGTGATTCGATCAGCGCCATACCAATAATCATAGGTGTCATGATCTTTCCCTGGGCACCAGGATTACGCGCAATACCCTCGAGGGCAGCCGCCAAACCCTTCCCCTGTCCGAGTGCTCCACCAAATGCAGCAATTGCAATACCAAAACCAGCGGCAAGAGCAACCATCTGTTTCACTGCTGGATCGAGTCCTTTCGCCTCTTCTGCTGCCATTGCAACACTAAAAGAAAGACTTACAAAAACACCGAGAAGAACCATAACTGTTAGAATTTTTTTCATAAAATCTCACCCCTTTCTCTTAATTTTTTAATGTTCTTCATGCGAAATTGCCCCTGCAAAATATGACATGGACAAAAGCATAAATACAAACGTCTGAACAAACGACACAAACAAACCAAGAAACATAACTGGTAGCGGTACCAACAAAGGCACAAGCCCAAAGAAAATAGCAGTAACCAAGTGGTCACCGGTTATGTTTCCAAAAAGCCTTAATCCAAGTGACAACGGTCTTGCAATGTGCCCTATAAGTTCTATTGGAATCATCAGTGGAGCCAATGCCCACATAGGACCCACAAATTGCTTTAAATATTTGGCGCCATGCTCTTTAAAACCGTAATAGTGAGTCATTACGAAAACAGTAAGCGAACAAGCAAATGTTGTGTTTACATTATCCGTCGCAGGAACAAAACCTGGCACGAGCCCTGCAAGGTTATTAAAAAGTATAAACAATGCAAGCGTACCAACTATAAGGACAAATTCTTTCCCCCTCGGCCCCATCGAATCCGTTATAATACTCGATAGATTTTCGACAATAAGCTCAACAAGGTTTCTGAACGTAAATTTCGAATCAGGTATAATATTGTCCTCAGCCTTTTTTATCTGTTTGTAACCAAGAAACACTATTACAAGAAGAATAATTGAAACAATAAGTGCATTTGAAACGTGTGGCGGCTGGTTCTTTAAAAATGGAATTAAAGAAGCCCAGGTAAAAACCTCATGCTCCATCTTTCTGCCTCCTCTTTGCTGCAGGGATAAAAACAGATATTATCTGGTTTATTATAACCGACATAAATACTGTAGAAAGTCCAATCATAAAAAATACTATATCTATATCGCCATATATAACGACGATTGCAACCAGTCCAATAAGCATAAGGAATTTTAGCGGCAATTTTATAAGTAATTCTTTTTTATTGACCTTTGAAGAGAAAAAACCCGATTCTATTATCTTTTTCAGATACCTGAAATTTAGTGTCATTATAGCGCTTGCAACGGCAAAGCTGAACAGATATTTGAATTCCCGCATTATGAGAATACTTACTATGGAGCCAATTATAAGTATAGCGATATTTATGTGCTCAATATCACTTACTGTGGTCTCTTTCATCTTCCTTTGAAACCTTCCTGATCAAAACATAAATTGTTTTAAACGCTGCGGCTATCCCAAAAAACATGAATATTATTGTCAAATAAGGGTAAGATTTAAAAAAAGAATCCAGAAAATAACCTATACCTATTCCAATCGCAACAGAAAGCCCCATCTCCAAGCCAAGCGTACTATAGCTTAAAAGAGATTTGACAATACCTTTATCATCAGTTTTTTTAGCAAGCGACATATGCATCTTATAACCCAGCATCTTTGTAACATACAGAGGTTCTTTAGTCAATGTATTTTTGTGATTTTATTCACCTGCGTTTTATAACCTGTTAAATTGTATAATATTAACAAGATATACAAAGTTTTGAAAAATTATATTGAATGGAAGCTGTTGTGTGTGCTATAAAAAACGAGCACAGGGCCGTTAGCTCAGTCCGGTAGAGCAGTTGACTCTTAATCAATTGGTCGGAGGTTCGAATCCTCCACGGCCCACCAATAATTTACATCTCTAATTCCTTTTGTAATGAGAGGGAAAGTGGTTTATCATATGACATGGCAACTCTTTGTTTGTTGTATGATTTTGATTACTTGGTAAAGTCAATCATACCATATTCGGGGCTGCTTTTCGATTAAATACCATATATTTTCATGGTATTAGAGAATATTTTATATCACTCTTGTCCAAAATACTTTTACTGGGATGACCCAATCAGGTAAAATTTGAAATTACCATAACAAACACTACCTGAAAAGGAGGCATCCCATGAATAAGTTTAGCAGCATATTCGGACAGATTCTACAGATATTTTCACGGATAGAGTTCCAGAACACGGTGATAGAGTTCAAAGCTGAAAAAAAGGCAAAAGGATTTACCTGCTGGGAGCAGTTCGTTGCCATGCTTTTTTGTCAATTGGGGCAAGCTCACTCTTTACGAGAAATCTGCGGAGGACTTGCAACGTGTCTCGGAAAGGTAAAACATTTAGGGATAAAAGATGCACCCTGTCTGTTCTACCTTATCCTATGCGAACGAGCACAGACCCTGGCAACTCTATGAGAAGACATTCTATCAACTCTTAAGCA
>MWEV01000046.1 GCA_002071245.1 Deltaproteobacteria bacterium ADurb.Bin026 | reverse complement strand
AAACCTTTATATGAGAGGGTATACGGAAAACTATATCCCTGTGTATATCCCATATGATAAATTACTTGAAAATAGTGTTGTGAAGGTTAAAATAACGGGTGTGAAAGATGGTATGGTGATGGGGAAAAAGGCAGAGGGTTAGGAGAAGCGAAGGGTTCAAGGAGTCAAGGATTCAAGGATTCAAGTGGTTTGCTTGGTATTTTTTTTCAAAACATAAAAGCGAAGGGTTCAAGGATTCGAGTGGAAAACGTAATTGATGGTTATTCACAGTTAGAAGAGAAGGAGACAAAATTCTGAATTCTGACTTCTGAATTCTGATTTATGAGACAGGAGACAGGAGACAGAGGGCTCAACAACACTGTCATTCCCGCATGCCTTTAGCGGGAATCCAGAAGACAAAAGGCTCAACAACACTGTCATTCCCGCATGCTTTTAGCGGGAATCCAGAAGATGTAATGGTTCCCAGATAGAAACTGCATGGATGCCCGATAGAGGCATTCGAGCATGACAGAAAAAGCGAAGGGTTCAAGGATTCGAGGATTCAAGGGTTCAAGTGGTTTGCTTGGTATTTTTTTTCAAAACATAAAAGCGAAGGGGGCGAGGCAGAAGGCAGAAGACAGAGGACAGAGGTCAGAGGGCAGAGGGCAGAGGACAGAGGACAGAGGTCAGAGGTCAGAGGACAGAGGACAGAGGGCAGAGGTCAGAGGGTTGGAAGGTTGGCAAAAAAACAGAGAAACCAGACAGAGGGTTAGAGGGTTGGCTAAACATCTACACCTCTACACATATAACCTTCTAACCCTCCAGCCTTCTATCCTTCTACGCATCTGACCCTCTTGAAAAAGTAGTTCATAAAATTGGAGGATCTATGTTTGTATTCGGTAATCTATTTTCCGGTATTGCTTACATCTTAGATATGTTGCTCAATCTGTACTTTTGGATTATATTTGCAAGGGCAATTTTGTCGTGGATAAGGCCAGACCCATATAACCCTATCGTCAGGATTATTTGCAGGCTTGTAGACCCTGTTACATACAGAATTTCCAGGATCATTCCAACGAGAATCGGAATGATCGATGTAGCCCCTTTCATACTGATGCTGGCAATTATTTTTGCACAGAAATTTATTGTAGCTACACTGTTTGATTTCGGTATGAGAATGAAATAGGAGGAGATTTTTTATTATGCGATATGCCTTTCTCATGTGGAACAACACGAGAATGATAGTGCTTGTTGCTGTCAGCGCTGCAATATATGCCGCTGCTCTGGCAGCCTTTAAGACAGCCATTCCGCTGATACCCGGTATCACGGAGGTGCGTGTGGCAGGGATATTTCTTATGACATTCGGGTTTCTTTTCGGGCCGGCTGGTGCGTGGGGATTGGGAATAGGAAATGTCATAGGCGACCTTTTAGGGGGCACACTCGGTCCTGCTTCGATCGCAGGTTTCTTTGGAAATTTTTTATTAGGATATTTACCTTACACAATGTGGCTTACATTTTTTCCTTTTGCAGAAACATCATATGAATGGAATGCAAAGAACCCACGAAGCTGGTCAGCGTATATATCTATCAATGTTATATCTTCCTTTGCATGTGCCGTAACGATTGGTCTGATGGTCGATGCGCTTGGGTTTGTTCCGTATGCTGTTGTTTCGAGGATTATAGCTATTAACAATATTATAGGCAATTTTTTAGGAGTCATTTTATTGATTGCAGTTTATGATGTCACAAAAAACCAGCTCGGTCTTCTATGGATAGACGTGATGAGGGTAAAGCCCGTTGGTCTGTCAGTAAGGGGCATTTGCGGGGCGTGGATCATAGCGATTGGTTCAATTGCAGGCATATGCGCCGGTTTTATCCCAGGTTTACCAACTACGGCAATCATCTGGTCTTCATTGATGCTTATTATTCTGGGAAGCCTTATTTTATAAACGTCTATGGATATCGTTGTTTCAATCAAATCCCTTGCCTTTACTTATCAAAACGCCAAAGAACCGTCTATCAGAGACATAAACGGGGAGATTGGCGATGGTGAATATTTGATGATTATGGGACATGGCGGGGCGGGTAAATCAACGCTCTGTTGTGCCATGAATGGTATTGTTCCAAGGTTCTATAACGGCGAGTATTCAGGGAATGTCTTTATAGCAGGCAAACAGACTACGCAATATAATCCATCTGATATGGCAAAAAGGGTTGGTCTTGTACTTCAAGATTTCGAGGCGCAACTTTTTTCAACAAATGTGGAACTCGAAATCGCCTTTGGCCTTGAAAATATTGGTCTGCCAAGTGTCGAAATAAACAGAAGAATCGATCGATATCTGGATTTGATCGGGTTAAATGGCATGAGAAAGGTAGATATCTATACGCTTTCGGGTGGGCAGAAACAGAGGCTTGCTATAGGATCTGTGATAGCGATGGAACCAAACGTTGTTGTAATGGACGAGCCGACTACTGACCTCGATCCTGTAGGAAGACAAGGTGTTCTTTCACTTGCAGGGCTTCTGAGGGATGGGAAGAGAACGCTTGTGATGGTCGATAATGAGCCGGATGCCGCTGTAGGTGCTGACAAATTATGGTTGATGAAGGATGGGGAGATGACAGCGCAAGGTGTGCCCGGGGATTATCTTAAAGATGAGAAGCTTCTTGTTTCTTGCGGAGTTATGCCTTTACAGACCATATCGTTGTTCCGCAGAATGAATTGGCAGGGTGACCCGTTGACCGTTGAGGCAGCCTTGGAGTTGATCCAAAAAAATAATCTTGTGCAATATCGTGATCGTATTATATGGACGGACAGCAATGTATTTAGCGGCAACAATTTTATTATAGAGGCTAAGGATCTGGGCTATCGCTATCCCGGTGCCTCTCAAGATGTATTGAAAGACATCAATTTCGGCATAAAAAGAGGCGAATTTGTAGCGATCCTTGGACAGAATGGTTCCGGAAAAACTACCCTTGCAAAACATTTCAACAGATTATTAAAACCTACGTCAGGTGAACTGCTTGTTAATGGCAAACAGACAACACAATACAGACAGAACGAACTTGCAAGGCTTATAGGCTATGTGTTTCAAAATCCTGATAATCAGATATTTGCATCTACTGTAAAAGAAGAGGTGGGTTTTGGCTTGAAGGTGCTCGGTGAAAACGCAAAAGTAATAGAAAAAAACGTTGCAGAGGCGCTTGCTGTTACCGGACTTGAGGGCTATGAAAATATGTCGCCTTTTGTTCTTTCGAAAGGTGTAAGGCAGAGGGTTGCAGTTGCATCTGTTTTGTCTGTCAAACCTGAGGCGATTATTCTCGATGAGCCGACTACTGGACTCGATTATCAGCATCAGAGGGGTAGCCTTGACATGCTAAAGAGACTCAACAAAAAGGGGCATACTGTCGTCATTATCACGCATTCCATGTGGATTGCAGAAGAATATGCGGACAGGTGTATAGTGATGAAGGATGGAGAGATAATAAGCGATGGAAAAACAAGGGCTGTTTTTGCTGACGAAGACTGTCTTGTCCGTGCATCCCTTGTGCCATCTCCAATTGTTCGCTTAAGTAACCGACTTGGCACAAAAGCGATGAATGTTGATGATATGGTGAAGGAATTAAGCGATGAATCTATCCATTTACAGTGATGACAAAACATGGCTGCATAGCCTTGATCCAAGGACAAAACTCTTTGGCACGACCATTGTATTTATTGTCTGTTTGTGTTTTAACCATCCGTTGCACACAGGAGCTATTGCATTATGTATGTTTGCGTTAGCCTTATCAGCAGGGGCGCAAAAAGCCATATGGAAGCTGCGATACATTATATTAATGCTTTTCCTTTTTAGTGCCATGCTCTGGCCATTCTTTACATCCGGAAAGACCATAGTTTGGACATGGAAATCTCTCAAACTGACAAGGGAATCAATTTTATATGGATTAGCTATGGGTTTCAGATTGTCAACGTTTGTAATCACAGGGTTGATCCTGATGGCAACCACAAAAAACGAGGAAATAACAGATGGTCTCATAAAGATGAAGATACCCTATCCGTTGGCGTTTGCCTTTTCAACTGCCTTGCGACTTGTCCCGACATTTGTGAAGGCAGGGGCGACCATTGTTCAGGCGCAGGTCTCACGCGGTCTTGACCTTGAATCAAGAAATATCATAAGTCGTTTCGGCAAATTTATCCCGCTTGCAGTTCCAATGTTTATCTCTGCAATAAGGTATACAAACCTTCTTGCTATGGCGTTAGAATCGAGGGGTTTTAGCCCCGATATGCAACGGACGTTCTTTTATGAACCCACGATGACAAAGAGGGATTGGATTATCCTTTATTTTTTGGCTGCTCTACTTTTTATATCGCTTTATATGAGGATAATCCTCAATATGGGTGTGGTGATGCCAGGAAGGATATAAACAAATGATTATCCATAAGGCAGTATGCATAACACAGGAAATGGAAGCGTTCTGCAATATGTTCTAACCCAACTTCATGAAATCTCTTCCTATCAGGCCTGTTTTTGGCAGACATCAATTATCGGTATTCAATGATAATAAGTAGTTACCATTACCTTCAAGCTTGTCGAATCGGTACGGACACAAAGAGGGCCGAGACAGAGGATGGTCCTCAACCTAGGAGCTGATTTTTCTGTTCCTGAAGAAAAGTGGAAAGAACTCGCCAACCGCATTGAAGAGATCGCAACAGGTCAGGGTGTCACCTCTCACATTTTCCTGACCAATCGCTTTACTAAAGTAACATAAAGTGTTACTTTAACATAGTGTTCAATTCATAGGAGATGTATGTCGGCAATTAAATATATATCTGAACTCATGGCACATGGTCAGTACTGTTTCAGCACCAGGGAGGCAAACACTGCCCTTGGCTCAACTCCTATTGCTGTCCGTGCTGCGCTTCGGCGTTTGCGGCAAAAGGCCGGATCAAGCTGTCAGTTGCTTCCTTAAATAAATGGAAAATGAAGGCCATAAAATATCCCGTGCAGAGTTCGAACGAAACCTTCTGGAAAAACTCGACGATCCCCATTTTCTTGAAGATATAAAACCACTGCTTGCTGTCGACGCGAGTCACAATTTGCATCGGGCCGCAGATTTCTTCATGACCGACTTAGCTTCCCTTATTCCAGGTGAGCCATGGCAAGGGAAAGCGCAAAAACCAAAGAAGAGCTAACGCAATGGCTACAATGATCACTGCCGACATCTCAGACCTCAGAGCGGGCAACCCATATGTGGCTTCAAAATACAAGCGCCATCGACGATCTGCTTGATACCGACTTTCAAACCCTCTCCCAGGATCGGGTCTATAAGGTAGCAGATATGCTCCTTAGGAACAAGCAGGCCATAGAAGATCACTTAAGATCAAAGGAATCAGGTCTTTTCGATCTGACGGAACGGTTATTGAAAAGTTTGTCACAATAATAAATCTATAGAAAAAAGCTAATACATATAATAGAATAGAAAATAATAAAGGTGGTGAAAAAAATGGGAGTTGCTGCAAAAGGAATAGATCATCCTTACATAACAACAGACAAAAAGATCAGAAACGGTGAACCTATTATTTCAGGAACAGGTATTCGAGTTCTCGATATTGCAATAAGGTATCAATTAATGGGAATGTCTCCTGAAGAAATAATTAATGCTCACCCTCACATTGACCTTGCACAAGTCCATGATGCACTTTCATATTATTACGAAAACAAGAATTTAGTAGACAAAATGTGGAAAGACGAACTTGACGAACTTGAAAAATTAGAATCTTCTCATACATCCGTTCTGGAGAAAAAGCTTGGAAAAATTAAAAATCTACATAGATGACAGGGGTGGTGGTGCATGCGGGAATGCCTCCCCTTTCTGTCATGCCCGAGTGGTTCTATCGGGCATCCATGCATTTTTCGTTGGGGGGCATGCTATTTTCCTGGATTCCCGCTAAAAGCATGCGGGAATGACAGTGGTGGTGAGCATGCGGGAATGACAGTGGTGGTGAGCATGCGGGAATGACAGTGGTGGTGGTGCATGTCCCGACACCAAAAGGGTTACACAACGTAGATAATGTTATATTGCAAGACCGACCCCAAAGGGCACCCTCCAGCAATTTACCGCCAAAGGCGATCAGATTAT
>MWEV01000045.1 GCA_002071245.1 Deltaproteobacteria bacterium ADurb.Bin026 | reverse complement strand
ATGTCTTTTTTGATTTTGGTTTTATCTTTTTTGTTGGCTTTTTTTGTTTAGTAGGCATAAAGCACTTCGAGTTGAACCCTCTCGCTTGGGCTAAGCTGTCTTTCCCCTTGAACATCTATGCTATAAGTATATGGAAAATGCTGAGGGGTAATGATACCGCTCGAAGACTCCGCAACACCTGTTCCTTCAAGCATAACACCGCCTGTATTGCTGTTTCCTTGAATAGTGTCTGTAATTCGTATATACACATCGAATGGAGTTGATGATTCAGCCTTTAATGAAAACTTGATATCACCAGATGTTTTAATATCAGAAGAGGCTGAACATGTGCCATGCCAGGATGAGGTGGAAGATAATAATTTGCTGCTGAAACAGGTATCGGTTGCGATTTTTGATATGGCTGTGCTTGTGGTTAAATTCAAGCTGTTTAATGATGAAATTATCGAGCTGCTTGGTGTAGCGGTTGCAATACTAATTGAGGTTGGTATAAAGTCTTTCAAAAAAAAATCCACTGCACCATATGATGCATCTTTGGCGGTCTTGTATTTCTTGTCAATTAGTGAAATCTCGGTGCCTTTTCCTGAAAAATATAAAACCATGCCGATCATCAATGAAGAGATGAGTATTATCATCAATACAAGTACAATAGCCACTCCCTTTTTCCCAATTTTTGCTTTATCCTGATTCACTATTAAAGATCCTTTGGTTTTAGTACAAGGATGCGTTGTTTCCATTTATAGTTCTGCCACCCGGAACCTATTGTACTTGTTAGATTAAAATCATGCCCCTTATCAAATTCGCCTATAGTAATTGTTCCTGAAGGATATGTATAATCATTATCTTTATTACCTTCATGCGTCAAAATATACACCCTTACCTCTTTCACCCTTTTTTTTATGTTAACGGCACTTAAGCTTGTTATATCATCAGAATACGTGTCAAGAACTCCATCCTCATTATTATCAAGACCAAATATAACTTGCATATCTGCAACGCAATCAAAAACTTGTAAATAGTTTGACCCTCCACCAGACTGATTTATCGTAGTTTTATATAATATACCAGTATTTGGTGCACATCTCGAAGGCATTCCTGATGTTGGCCTGTTTATATAGTAATCGGCCCTATTAAAAGGCATCCTTAGGTCTGTATTTGCATCAACCCCATAGATAATATACTTTTCTGAAGGGTTCTGTGGTGAAAAATCTGCAGGAAACGCCGTAGAACTAAAGGAAGTGAAAAAATTTCCGTCACTGTCAACTATAAGTTCATTTTTGCTATAAATATCTTTGGCAGGCTTTATTACAATTACTCTATTTCCATTATTCAAGTCTTTGTTTGTTGCCCCCCATGACTTTGGAACTGGTTTTTGTTCATTTGTAATATAAGTCCATTTTGTGCAGGCGTTATTTGTGCCAATCATTGTAGACCTTATGACAAGGTAATCAGAGCCGTTGTAACCAGTATTGTTACCAACTGCAAATGCCTTTGGGACATTAGACGGTGCACTATTATATGTACTTGCTGGGGACGTAGTTGCCTCGCTATAGCTAATTGCAGATTTGAAACTTTCGGGAAGACCATACCCTGCGTGTTCTATATCATCGGAAAGCATATTAAGACCGATCAAATTATCTATCTGAGTTGATACAATTCCCGCCTCCTGTCCTGCTTGTTTTAAAACAACCCTAAAGGTATCAGCACTCAGAGCAACAATAATTGCAAGGATGGTTATGGCAATAAGGAGTTCTATTAATGTAAAACCCTTTTTATTATGTCCCATAAAATCAGCCTCTTGACACAATCGATCTGACAGCATGACTCCATTCCTTATTCAAGATCGTCCACTTCACAGTAACTTCTATAGAGACGCTATTGCTTGATAGATTTGTAACAGTCCAAGCTACAGTAAAATTCTTTTCGAATCTTTTTATCTTTCTTTTAATGGTTGAACTTCCAGATGTGATGGATGTGTATGACAAATTCCTCAACTCGTTCATCTTCTGTTCAGCAATCCTCACAGATTCATCACGAGAAAGACTATTAAGGTTTTGTTGCATATACAACACAAGACCTTCGAGGGCGGCGAGCATGCCTATGGTTAGAATGGTAATAGCTACAAGCATCTCCACAAGGGTAAACGCCTTGTTATTGTGTTTCACAATTTGCACTTGTGCACCCCGATGATTGATTTTTTATTTTTCCGATTGTAACTCTTGTAGATGATACTTTAATACAGTCATATGAAGGGTTTACCTGTGATAAGATACATATCGTGCATGTAGTATTTGAAAATCCCCTTGAATTAAAATTTATAAAACCCCCGCCTGTATATGAAAATGTGTTTTTGACTGATTTCGATGGGATAATCACAGAATCTAAACCTGTATCTAATGTTTCATTTCCGTCAGGTTGTGGATCTGTATCTTCATACCCTATATAGCTATTATCTGACAATTGTACGAACGTCATCCTGTTTTTTTGCATGGCCATCATTCTAAGACTCATAAGGTCAGAATACAGTTCCCTTGTCTGGCTGTTTATCTCATATTTACTTACAAAATTTCTGTACCCTGCTACAGAGAGTGTTGCAAGTATTCCTGCAATTACAACAACAAGCATCAACTCTATGATAGTAAAACCGTTATCTTTTTTCATTTTTCTTTTATGTGTAGTATCTTTTTCATTGGCCTTGGACCAATCACAACTGATAACCCTTGCCCTCTCGGCGGCATACCTGAAATTGATGCAGTCCTTCTGCTACCTTTTTCTGAAAAGGCTGAGACTAGTCCCAACTCCTTTATCTCACCGGTTGAAACCTGAAGCAAAGCTTTACCTAATAAACCTGTTGCACCACCACCAGTTTTGTAATCTACCGCCCATATATATGTGTTACCACCAACTGCACATATGTCTGCCGAAGGCTGAAAGGTAGTAAAAAATACAGCGCCACTGAATACAGCAAGGGGGTCAGTTATAACCCTCTCTTGAAGGTTTACAGAATCTGGAGGGTCAAGATTTATATACCAGCCAGAATATATTGAATCAAGTGAAGCTGAAGGGCTTGTGGTCTGATTTTTTAAATTCGATTCCGTTATAGATGATGTACAGGACGTATCAAAGGTGTTTGACGATAGGTAGCACGGTTCACTGAGACCATATAAACGCCTTATCGTGCTCGTATCAGACGTACTTCCAGGGTCATCGATATTTGTTCCCATTTTATAGAAATATCGGCCTGTTCCAAAATACAACCAGAGTTTGCCGCTATTTCTATCCTGTAATTTTGCTATTGCTGATGTAACTGGACCTATATCTTCTATAACAGAGTTTACAACCCAATTATTTGGATTATCACTCTCTTTTGTTATAAGTCTTAAAACACCGCCTTTTGTCCAGGTTGAACTCGATGTACAAGGCGAATCTGCACATTTCGTATACCCTACATATGCTACATTGTCTTTATAGAAACCTGAGGAACCCACATTTGATTTATCTACATCCAAGGATGTATTAAATATAGAGCCACCAAATGCATCAGATTTGTCTGTATCTATTTTCCTGAGAAGAGTCCCTGTCTTTAAATCGAGGACAAAGAGCCTCAATAGTTGATCTGACCTTCCAAGAAACTGACGATATATATTATTTATTGGTCCGGTTGGCCCAGACGCAAAAACAACAAACCATTTACCATTTTTTGTAGAGTCCCCTTGTCTTATAAATGCCGGTCCTGATGTAGACATGCCCAGTTCAGAATGAGAAAACTCCCACAAAAGGACAGGGTTTTCCGGGTCTGTAACATCAATAGCAAAATAAGATGAAAATCCTAAGCCACTCATTGGTGTTTTCACACAGTTTGTGCATGAACTGCTAGGTTCTCTACAGGCACCGCCGAGTCCCATACCCCCAATTAGGATTGTCTTCCAACTATTCACCGTCTTGGTATCATCAGCATCTCCATTTATGCTTGCATCTATAAGAAATGGAGAGGAATCAACATAATATATATGACAATAATTATCCTCTGTAAGATATTTTAGGTATGGCAAGGCGTTTTTTGGAATAAATGCCCATTTTTCTTTTCCAAGCTCAGTTCCCTCTAATTTGCCTTTCTCATTCGTACCTCTGCCAGACCATGTCTGTTTTAGATCGCCTAAATAAAAGGCGTGAAGCATACCGTCATTTGCTCCCACGTATGCCATGCCCCTATTCTTATAACTATTCTGATTTACAAAATCGTAATAAGTTGTATCACTATAACCATTGGGTATCCCCATATGATAGGTGTTTATAGGGGAGAAAGACTGGATCCTTGGCGTTGAATTTATGATAGCGCCCAACTTCCAGGTTGCTGTTGTCCCGCTGATCGTAACAGTCCTGTTTCTGTAATCGCTCTTATCGATACCGTGAATGTATTTTATTAAGTCCTCTGCCTCAGTTTTGTTTGCCGCCTGAAGATATGACTGCAACGCAGATGCGTTACTAACAGAAAAATCAGTTAAATTATTACTAAGTTGCGTGTAGATTGTTCTTGGCGTTGTGGAAAGGTTCCTCGACCACAACACATTACCGGCCTCCCATAGGGTTTTCACATTTTCAATATTAACGGTATCCACTAAGCCGTCCGGGTCCGGTGATCCATCACCATCTGAGTCTGAATATCTTTTGACCAATACCTCATTTGCTGTGGTATCAAAATAAAAGTTAACTATATAGTCGTTGGTGAGATTCAATATCTTATCAACAGTTGTATCTTCTCTTATATTGCTGTTTTGTAAATATGGGTCGACATAATACCATAGGTTATGCATCTTGCCAATCCAATCTATCTCTGTTGCACCAAAAGATTTTTTTGGAAAATAAACCGCTTGCAATAGGTTTGCCCCACTTCCTTCGCTGGACGCAAGTATCGAGACTGCGCTGCCACTCGATATATTACGTAAAATGTCAAGGATAACGCTCGCTATCTTTTCTTTTATCTCAGTTGCATCGTCTGCCTTGAAAAATGTATCAGGAATACCATTGCCATCCTTGTCCCAGCTAGAATGGGATGCCGGAAGATTTGTACATGGGCTACCCTTTCCGCAGTTAGATGAAGTACAACAGTCTTCTACAGGACCACATGAAGACGATGGGTACCCGCTCGTCCCTCCTGGCCACATGTTTGTCCTGTCAAAACCTCCGTACATTGCTACATTCTTCAGGGAGCGCTCCCCTGTTCCCCCGAGCCATAAACCCATTGTATAGACAGACTCCACATAGCTGCTAACCCCTGATACCTTGTTGGTATATCCTTTTTTGTGCATCCAGTAGGCAGGAACAACCGGGTCAGGTGATTCTGCCTCTATGTCATTATCAATCTTGCAGTATGAGCTTACCGGGTACCCCCCTCTATTCCATTGCCCATCCGTCATAAGGATCACAAAGTTTTTTGCACATGGGACAAGTTCAAATTCATTACTCTGACAGTTTCCGTCGTTATCTTTATCAAAACATCTGTACATTGGATTTTTCCATTTAGATCCAGAATCTGTCTGAGG
>MWEV01000044.1 GCA_002071245.1 Deltaproteobacteria bacterium ADurb.Bin026 | reverse complement strand
GACTGTTTTATCCTTTTGCCGCCGCTTTATCACACTGGCGCCAAAATGCACTGGTTCGGAAGTTTCATCGTCGGGGCAAAATGTGTATTGTTAAAAGGCGTTTCTCCTGAGTGGACGCTCGATGCAATCAGTGAAGAGGGCGGAACCCACATATTTCTGCTTGTCCCATGGGCACAAGACATACTCCTTAAGATCGAAAGCGGTGAATTGAAGCTTTCAAATTACAAGATTGACCAGTGGCGCCTTATGCATATAGGCGCACAACCGGTACCCCCATCTCTTATCAAACACTGGAAGTCCTACTTTCCAAATATGGAATACGATACGAATTTTGGTTTAAGCGAATCAACGGGTCCTGGATGCGTACATCTTGGCATAGGAAACGAGCACAAAATAGGTGCAATAGGCATTCCGGGGTTCAACTGGGAATACAAAATCGTCGATGAAAAGGGCTTTCCCGTCAAAAAAGGCGAACCTGGCGAACTGTGCGTTCGTGGAAACGGTGTAATGAGAGAATACTATAAGAACCCTGAAGCAACAGCCAAAACGCTTATTGACGGCTGGCTTTTTACGGGCGACATGGCGCGCGTTGACGAAGACGGTTTTATCTGGCTTGTTGACAGAAAAAAGGATGTCATCATCACGGGCGGTGAAAATGTCTTCCCTGTTGAGGTAGAAGACTTCCTCCATACAAACCCGGACATTAAGGATGCCGCCGCAATAGGACTTCCTGACGAGCGTCTCGGTGAAATCGTCGCCGTAGTTGTTGAACTAAAAGCAGGAAGGACAATGACTGCGGAAGAACTCCTTAAGTTCTGCGAACCCCTTCCAAAATACAAAAGGCCGAGAAAAATATTCTTCGGCGAAGTACCACGTAACCCGACCGGAAAAATCGAAAAACCAAAACTGAGAAAACAGTATTCGGGCATGGAAGAGGCATTCAAAATTTAGCATAACGCATAAGACTAAAAAGCGGAGGGTTCATATTTCGATAGCTTCTCCCCTCCGCTTTCACCTTTAAACCTCGGCTTTGTTCTATGGACGTTACCCCTTTAGAAAAAACCATCAACTATACATTCAAAAACAAGGAACTGCTGAACCATGCCATCACACACAGTTCTTACTTTAACGAAAAAAAGGAAAAAAGGAAATCTGATAACGAAAAGCTTGAATACTTAGGTGATGCGATCTTAAACAGTGTTATCAGCATACTCTTGTACAGAAAATATAAATCAAGGGACGAAGGGTTTCTCAGCAACGCCCGTTCAAGCCTTGTCAAAAGAGAAACCTTAACCGAAATAGCAAAAAGCATTGACCTTGACAAACATACATCTTATGGGAACGGAGATAGCATCCCCGAAGAGTCCAAGGTTATATCGAACATGTTCGAATCTCTCATAGGCGCATTATATCTCGACGGAGGCATGAGAAAAACGTCGAAGATCATAAAAACCCTTTTTAAGCCTTACTTTAATGAAGAAAAGCTCACTGAAAAAAGCCCAAAAAACACGCTTCAGGAATATTCGCAGAAGAGATTGGGCATTCTGCCTAAATATAAATTTACAAGAAGAACAAGAGAAGGCTTTACGGTACTCGTTTATTTAGGAAAAGACTATAAGGCCAAGGGAACCGGAAAAAACAAAAAAGAGGCTGAACAGCAAGCTGCGAAGGCACTCCTGAGTAAACTGCCCGAATAATTAACCGCCCGGCATTGACTATCAAATAACCAAAAAGCATATAAAATATAAATATGTTTTTTGCCATTCTTAACGAATTAATATATATTTACATATGAGCCAAAAGAAAAACATGATGCTTGCCGTAAAGGTGAGCCTTTTTGCAAATGTTGCCCTTTTCACAATCAAGTTCATTGCCATGTTGGTTGTTAACTCCCTTGCAATAGCCGCGGATCTTGGTATTTCATGCGTCTCCTTGGCGGTTTCCGCTATTCTATATTATGCGATAAAGATGTCTGACAAGCCGGCTGACTTTTTCCACAACTATGGTTACAGCAAGGTGGAAAACGTCTGTGAACTGATAGAGGGCGCTGTACTTATTGGTCTTTCTCTGGCAATGTCATTCCAGGCAATAATGAATATTGTTAGACCTGAAAAGGTTCATTCTCCTATGGTCGGTTTTATATGTAGCATCCTTGGCATTTTAATAAATTTTTGGGGGGCCTCTTTCATAATCAAGCTCGCAAAAAGGAGCAATTCGCCGGCACTTAAGGCCGAGGGGATTCATTTTCGGCTTGAAGGATATATATCGACCGCCATTACATTGTCCTTTGCCATATACATGGTTGTAACGCGAACAAGCCTTATAAGAATAGCCGACTATATCGACCCTGTTGTAACGCTTCTTGTAAGCGCCTTAATTTTTATTCCTTCTGCGCGTCTCATGAAAGAGGCATTCAAAAAACTTCTCGACGCATCAATTGGAGAGGCCGGACAGATAGATGTCCTGAGGGTGCTCGCGAAACACATTGATTCCTACTGTGATTTTAAGGATATAAGAACAAGGACAGCCGGGAGGAAACAGTTTATTGAGTTGCATCTCGTCATGCCCGAACACAGCACGCTCAAGAGCACCTATCGGATCGTTGATGCCATGGAAAAGGATATACTGTCGTCTATACCTGAAAGTGATGTAAAAATTCGCATCGAGCCGTGCAAAAAAGATTGCGTTTTTTTCAAAACCAACCGGAAATGCCCGTATGAGCAACAATAACCGGATTTACCTTTTATAAGCAACCGCTTCAATAAATAGATAAAGAAAAAGGTCAATCTATTGTTTTCTTATCAGTGTCTTAGATGCACAGGCTGCAAGTAAAAAGAGAAACGAAAACAGCACAAAACAGTCACCATATGCAACATATGCCGTCTTTTCGTTTTTTAAAGAGAATGTCCCTACATAGGCACCCTCCTCAAACAAGCCCGTCTGCCTGTTGATACGCCCCCTCGGGTCTATGATGGTGCTTATGCCCGTGTTAGCGGCACGAAGCACATATCTGTCAGACTCTATAGCCCGAAACACATAAAACACAAGATGCTGGTATGGAGCAGACGTTTTATCGTACCATGCATCATTAGTAAGATTAACGAGCACCTGCGCGCCCCTTCTTACCGTCTCTATCGTAATCGAGGGAAATGTGCCCTCATAACATATTAAAATGCCGATTTTGCCAAGCGAGGTGTTTATGGGGCTATGCGACTCTCCGGGCACAAAATTACCTCCGGCTGCGGTAAGCCACGATAAAAACGGCAAATATGAAATGAGCGGTGTATATTCGCCAAAGGGGACAAGGTGCACCTTGCTGTATGTGCCTGCAAGCTGCCCGTCTTTTTGATAAAAATACGCCGAGTTGCGATACCTTCCGAACTTATCCTTTGAGACTGTTCCAAACAGAAGGTTGGTATTCAATAGCGTGGGCGCCTCTTTTATAAACTTGTTAATATGTGGCGCATCATCAAACACAAAAGGCATGGCTGTCTCTGGCCAGACAACGATATCCGAGTTTCTTCCGAATTCCCCTGTTTTTTGCAGATACGTGTTTATCGTCTTTATTTTAAATGCCTCATCCCACTTTACGTCCTGTCGAATATTTCCCTGTATAATCGCCGCCTTGAGGTCTCCGGTATGAGTTGATTGCAACCTTGCATAACCGTAACAAAACGATATGCCAAGCAAACCAAGAACAACAGACACATAGACAACAAAACAGGCATTGATACGTCGTGGTGCTATAGCGTTAAGCATCTTTTCTGCACCGGTATTATCTTTTGAACCCTGGAACACCAGAACCCACGAACCCTTTTTTCGTTTTCTTTCGTAAAGTGCATTTAATATCTGATAAATAATGCAGTTTACCGCTACTATCAGAAAAGATAAAAAGTATGTCCCTGTAACAGATACTATCTGAATAAGGGAGAGCACATTGTGCTGTGAATGGGCCAGAAAGGACCATGGAAAACCCGTAAAAAAGATCCCCCTTATATATTCGAGAAGCACCCATATGAATGGGGCCGAGATATAAACCGGTACGAACAGGCTGTCTTCAAGATAAACGGATAAAGCGGCGAAACAAGCGATATAAATGGCCAAATAAAAAACAAGCAGTAGCATAATGAAAACGCTTGTGTATATATCTATGCCGCCATACCTGTTCATCGCTATTACAACCCAATAAATCTGTCCAAGATGTGCTGCAACACCTGTTATGAAGCCCATGATAAAGTTATGGCGGAA
>MWEV01000043.1 GCA_002071245.1 Deltaproteobacteria bacterium ADurb.Bin026 | reverse complement strand
GGAGGAGAATTAATGACAAAAGTAGATTCTCCAACACCAAAAACAGATAATTGCCCAACTTGTCCAGGCTCATACTTGAAAGTTTTCATCTTCTCAGGGTCATTGAATACAACCTGATATGATTTTATATTTGGTGTTTCTTCTATGACCTTTGTTACAGTAGCTAAGTCAGGGAGATAAGGGTTAATATTCTCTGTCATTATTTCTGCTCCTGTTTTACGGTATCGGTCACAGCATTTTCCTTAGTTCCACTTGATACATCAGGCTGAGAACCTCTAAGATATGAGACAACCTCACTGATATCAACAGAGACCGGACAGTATCTAATACATCTTCCACAACCACAACAAGCGATAACACCGTTGTATTTTTCGGGATAATAAACAAACTTATGCCCTACCCTGTTTCTGAACCGTTTAAATTTAGTCGGCCTTGGGTTATGACCACTACCTTCTAATGTAAAATGCGGGAACATACATCCATCCCAACTTCTTATTCTCTCACCGTTGTTAAGCATTTGCTCATCCGTTATATTAAAACAATAGCATGTTGGGCATAAATAGGTACATGCACCGCAACTAAGACATTTGCTCAAGTACTTTTCCCAGAACTCATCGCTATCAAAAAGCGACATTGATATTTCCGGCTGACAGTCTTTTCCAAAAGGATTTTTCACGAGCTTTTCAGATTCGAGCTGTTTTTTATGGGCTTCGTCTGCGTAAGATGCACCGCTTTCAACCTGTGGCGCATTAAGAACCGCCTTTCCTTTTTCTGTGACTGCCTCTACAAAATAACCCTTTTCAAGCTCTGTAATAAGCACGTCCGATCCTTCGTTGTTCGCAGGACCTCCTCCAACCGCCACACAAAAACACCCAGGTGATGGAGCATTACAACACAATGTAACAATAGTTGTTTTTTCTCTACGGCCCATATAGTATGGATCTGGCGTGTTCGTATCTATATAAACCCTGTCGTAAATTAAAAAGCCATTGGCATCACATGGCCTCGATCCAAATATTACAGCCTTTGGAAATTCTGTATTTGCCTTAATTTCGACAGACATTTTTTTAGGGTCTTCAGTGTCCTTTATGTATGTGAAATTAAAGAGCGTCTCGCTCTGAGGAAATATCGCCAATTTCGGTGGATTGTTTGCTGGTCTGTCAAGACAAACTGTTTTGTCAGCATCAAAAGCCTTGAATAGAACTGTATCACCTTCAAGACACGGGGCATAAACAACCGCATCCTTTGACAACTCCTTTATAAAATCATTCAGTTTTTCCTTTTGGATAAAGCCTGTTTCAGCCATTAAATTTTATGCTCCTTTATTGTTACTTCATCGACATTAAATGTATACATAGGAGGTTTATCCTCTGGGGTAACGCCAGGCTCATAATTATACAGTTCTTTCATATCGAGATTGATCTTTCTTTTTAGCTTATTCACCGGTATATTCATAGGACATACCCTCTCACATTCACCACATTCGACACACCTTCCTGCAAGGTGAAGTGCATGTATCATATGAAACATAAATTTTTCTGAGAGCGTGGCACGCTGGCTTATCCAATGTGGGTCGCGTGTCTCCGCTATGCAGCTATCCTGGCATACACACATAGGGCAGGCGTTTCTGCATGCATAACACCTTATACAACGATCAAACTCACCTTCCCAGTATTTCAATCGCTCTTCAATGGGCTTGTTCTCAAATTCCTTAATATCAGCATAAGCATCGTCATAAGTTTTATTCGATTCAATTGGATCACCAACAAGCACATCGTATACAATCGGGGTTGGAAACCTGCACGTTTTACACTTATCAGGGCAAACATCCTGAAGAGAAAACGTTTTTTCGCCTTTTGAGGTCTTTACAGTAATATTACCCTTTTCGTCGAAGCTAACATCCTCGACAGGTTCGTGGTTAATCGCCTGTAAAATCTTGTTAACACTTATAACACCACTACAGGGGATACCGATTATTGTTACATTCTCCCTGTTTATCAAACCTTCCTGAATGAATTGCAAAATAGTCCTGCTATCGCATCCTTTAGCTAAAACAGCCACCTTCTTTTTCTTTAAGGAAGGTAAATAGCTCGTCAGATTATGTACACATAATGGATTCCATATCACATTTTTAATCTCTTCAGGCGTTGTCATAAAACAAGGTGTAGCATGCAGTTTATCGAAACCCTGCTGATATGCAATTACTACATCTACTTTATCGGAAACGCCTGCAATTGCGTCTTGAAGTTTCTGAGAAATCAAGGAGTAACCTCCTTTTTCGCATGTAGTGGTCCCAATTCATGGATACGTTTTGTAAAATCTGTCACGGTCTGCTGCCATCGTGCCCCTTCTGACGCAGAAACCCATGTATAATGAAATCTCTTTTCTTCTATGCCAAGAAAAGGTAAAAGTTTTTTCAGCATTTCAAGTCTTCTTCTCGCATAAAAGTTTCCGTCTGAATAGTGGCAATCTCTCGGGTGGCATCCCGACACAAGCACACCATCTGCTCCATTCAGAAGTGCTTTAACGACAAAGAGCGGATCGACCCTACCCGAGCAAGGAACCCTTATTATTCGTAAATCAGTGGGCTGTTTAAAACGGCTTACGCCGGCGGTATCAGCACCACCGTAGGAGCACCAGTTACATAAAAACCCAACAACCCTCAATTCCTGGGAAGCTATTTCAGGCATATGGCATTAACCTCCGCTAAGATCTGATTGTCAGTGAAGTGTTGCAACTGTATTGCCCCGCATGGACATGTGGAAGTACAAACACCGCACCCAGCACATACTGTTTCGATAACGTCAGCAACAATCCGACCATCCCGCAACTCCTTCTCCTTAATAGCCTGGAAAGGACACGTACCCACACATTTTAGGCATCCAACACATGCATTTATATTGACCTTTGCCACAGCAGGATCAGATTCAAGCATATCTTTCGAAAAAAGAGCCTGCACCTTACTTGCAGCAGCACTACCCTGACCAACAGATGCTGGAATATCTTTTGGCCCCTGACATGCACCTGCAAGGAAGACACCAGATGTATTGGTTTCAACAGGTCTTAATTTTGGATGGCCCTCTACATAAAATCCAAATGTATCGTATGAAATATGGAGCTTCTCAGCCATGTGTCCAGCATCAGCATTAGAAATGACTGCGGTTCCAAGAACGACCAGATCCGCTTCAACCTCAACCTGAGTCCCAAGCAGCGTATCTGCGCCTCTAACCACCATCTTATTACCCTTCGGATAAATTCTTGACACTCGACCTCTTATGTATTTTACGCCATATTCTTCCTGTGCACGTCTGGTAAACTCATCGTATCCCTTGCCAGGCGAGCGGATATCCATATAAAACACATATGATTGAGAATCAGGTATATGGTCCTTTGTAAGAATCGCCTGTTTTGCGATATACATACAGCAGAAATTTGAACAATACGGAATACCTATGGATTTATCGCGTGAACCGGCACAGGCTACAAAAACAACAGTCTTGGGCTCAGCATTGTCAGACGGTCTCACGATGTGACCTGAGGTAGGACCAGATGCATTCAGTAAACGCTCATACTGAATACC
>MWEV01000042.1 GCA_002071245.1 Deltaproteobacteria bacterium ADurb.Bin026 | reverse complement strand
GTAGAAATTGTACAACTTGCAGGTGATGCGGGCAAGTATAAGGCAAACTTAAGTTCTGGCAATTGGCTCATTAGAAGTTTTATGGCGGGTCTGTTTATCGCTGTGGGAGGGGCACTTGCAACGGTATGCTCAACGGGTATGCCGATACCAGGTGTAAAATCTCTGATTTCTGGAGCGGTTTTCCCCGTTGGATTGATTGCTATTGTATTGACTGGAATGTCATTGTTTACCGGTGATACCATGCTTATACCTATGGCGGTATTTCAGAAAAAATCCACATGGTCAAAGGTGTTCAATGCATGGTTCTGGGTTTACATAGGCAATTTTGTCGGTTCACTTTTCTGGGCATATCTGATGTCAGTTGGACCTTTCAGCAAAGGTGGGTTACCTGAAGTAACGATCTTTGGACAGAATGCAATCGCCGTAGCGGAGGCAAAGACATTACCGTATATCGCTGCTGGTGGGATGGGCCTGTGGTCGGCCTTCATGAAGGGAATTGCCTGTAACCTGCTTGTGAATGTTGCGATTTTGCTTGCCATTTCTTCGAAAAACATGATCGGCAAGTTTTTCGGCATATGGTTTCCCATAATGGCATTTGTTGCATCGGGTTTTGAACACAGTGTTGCAAACATGTATTTTATTCCCGCTGGCATTATGCTTGGCGCAAAAGTTACCTGGGGACAGTTCATATATTGGAATCTCTTTCCAGTGACTATAGGTAATATTGTAGGTGGTTTTATTTTTATCGGTGCAGTGTATTACTGGTCGTTCAAAAAGGAACTTTCTACGATATCGCCTACATAATATTTCATCGTGATTTACAAAAACCCCGGATTTTTCATTCGGGGTTTTTGTATCTATTTTTGGGTTTGTCCTATTTTCTATATGTTTTTAAAAATCCCATGCCCATTACCAGGAAAACGAAAACAGTTACAAGCCAAACGGGGTGTAGTATCCTGTGTATTCCGAATATAAATGTGAAGAAGAGGATCGTAATGGTACCAATTAGCGATACATACGCAAATATGCTGTCGATCCTTTTTCCTATCCAACCGATGAATACGATGTAAACGATTGCGCTCAACAAGACGGCTATCCATGTAACCTCCCTGAGAATTTCTTTAACGAAAAATCCAAGAAACAGTGATATGGTGCCAATAATGAGGGTTGTTATCCTTGAAGCAAAAAGGAGGCTTCTGTCGTTATT
This sequence comes from Deltaproteobacteria bacterium ADurb.Bin026, assembly GCA_002071245.1. Taxonomy (GTDB): domain Bacteria; phylum Desulfobacterota; class Syntrophorhabdia; order Syntrophorhabdales; family Syntrophorhabdaceae; genus MWEV01. The sequence goes on along the minus strand of MWEV01000042.1, from coordinate 2,284 downwards.
TATTTTAAATATTGGCGCAACATAACCCTTTATAGCAAGAGTGGTGGCGCCCATCAAAAATGGTGAACCGGAACTCATCAGAGGCGCCCACATACTGATCAGGAAAAATACCGAAACAAAAGGCGGGACGATTTCGAGAAGGGCAGGGAGGGCAGCAAGAGAAGGGATGTCAGGAAATACGTATTTAGCGACAATCCCGCAAAGTGCAGCCATCGCAACTACAGGTATGGAAATTAGATTGCCTATCATTATACCCTTTTTTCCTTCTTGTATGGTTTTTGCAGATGATGCAGTATTTATTACGGGCTGTGCAAGGACGCCCAGTGTAAAGTTTATATATGCCCAACTTAATGCCTGTGTAATACCCAGATCCCCGAAGGGTTGAAAGTAAAAGGTATGGTTTGCCATTTGGGAAAGTGCACCTGTATTAAATATCACGTAAAAACCACCAAGAAATATACCGATGATAATTGCACAGATGTGTATCAGGTTTGTGTATGCGGTTGCGACAAAACCTCCCATAACATTATACAGGGTAAATACGACTGTTGTTAGTACCATGCCTTCCTTGAAGGATATCTGGCCTTTCAGGATGACCGAGAGTATAGCGCCTCCTCCGACTATTTGCATGGTTACAACCCAGATCGAAAAGATAAGCTGCATTATGCCTGCGAGCTTTGCTGTCCTGCTGTTATACAGATTGCCTACAACATCAAGTATTGAATATGTCTTTTTCCCCTGTAGTATTTTTCCTATGAGCATGCTTGTAAAACACATGGCGATCCATACACCTACCTGGAACCACAAGGCGCTGATGCCATGTATGTATGCGCCCTGAGCCATTCCCACAATCGATACACCACCTATCCATGTTCCGGCAATAAGTACGGAAATAAATGTTATTGACAGTCCCCTCGATGCAACGAGATACGCCTCTGACGATCTCGATTTTCTTGTAACGTAGAGGCCCGTTAACCATAACAAGGCTATATAGCCGCCAATAGCAAAAAGGTAGGCAGCCTTCATCCTTTTATTTCCTGCTGAAGAATTTTGTCAGATGTTCTTTGAATTGAGGTTTACCTGCGAGTTCTGATACATAGAATTTTTCTTTATCAAGATGGTTGTCGAGTCCGAAGAACAGGGATTCGTTAACGAGATGTTTGAAATACTTTATTGTTTCCATTGGGAGTGCCTTGATGTCTCCGACGACCTGTTTCAATGTTTCTTCTAATTCACTTTCATCAACAACGAAATTTACAAGCCCCAGTTCCTTTGCCTCCTTCATGCCGATGTTTTTGGAAAATAGATAGAGTTCGCTAAAACGTTTTATGCCGACAAGCCTTGATAGAAATATGCTTCCGCCGCCGTCGGGTGTAAGCCCAATCCTTCTGTAGCCCATATTCATTATAACGTTGTTTGTTGCTATGGAAATATCACATGCAAGTGAAAGGCCGATACCGGCGCCTACTGCAACGCCTTCGAGCACTGCAATCACAATGGCGCCTGTATTTCTTATGAGTTTAATGCTTTCATGTAGTTCACCTGCCATTGCATCAATGCGGGTGCCTGGGTCGCTACTCTCATTGAATTCTATCAAATCCCCGCCTGCACAAAACGCCTTTCCAGAACCCCTTATTACAATAATTTGTGCACCGCTTGTATCCGCCCTTTTGAGTGATTTATGGAGATTGACCAGTAGATCCGAATTCATAGAATTTTTCTTATCCGGTCTGTTGAGCATGATTGTATAAACACCATTTTCAGTTGATTCCATTATTGTTGACATTTTTGCCTCCTGTTTTTTAAGTAGGTATAAGATTGTCGCTTAGAACAGATCGTTTCGATACGCATATTTTATTTAAATTATTATGTTATTTTCAGCAATAACCGTGTCAGAACATACCTTATTTTGTCAAAAATTCTGATACCTTATCAGCAATTGCATCACCTATTTTTTTAACATCCTTTTCAGGTGCATTCTTGGTTATAACGAATTTTGCACCAGCGACATATGGATTTCTGCTGATGGCTGCACCTGGCATCATATTCTTTTTTGCGTCTGTTTCAGCGTTAAAAAGTATTTTGGTTTCACCGTTCAAAATTTCACTGAGTGTTATATTGGCATGCATCTCAGGGGAACCGCTTCCAAATCCGATGATTGCCCTTTTGGCACGACCCCCTTCATCATATTCAACTAAATCGCCTTCCAGCAGAATGCAATCTGAAAAAGGAGGCGGAGATGAATAGATCCTTTTTGAAATAACATTCCTGTTATTCAAACCTT
>MWEV01000041.1 GCA_002071245.1 Deltaproteobacteria bacterium ADurb.Bin026 | reverse complement strand
CATTTACCTTTTGTAAACTGGCGACAATATTCAGGGTCAATCTTGGCCTTTTTTGGAATTGCTTGTGGGAAAGGTATGTTTATCGCTCGCGTAGGTGCAATACCAAAATTAAAGTGGTCATAAGAATTTTTTGAAGGACACTTTTCCATGCATGCACCACAACCTGTGCATTTGTTCCAATCTACATATGTAGCCTTTTTGCGTATCTTAACCTGATAATTTCCGACATATCCTTTGATTTCATCAATCTCTGAATAGGCATAGAGTTTAATCTTTTCGTGTTGTGCAACATCGACCATTTTGGGGCCGAGTATACAAATCGAACAATCTATAGTAGGAAAGGTCTTATCGAGACGCGACATCATGCCGCCGACGCTTGGACTCTTCTCAACAAGAAGTACCTCAAGACCTCCGTCCGCACAGTCGAGGGCTGCCTGCATACCAGCAACTCCGCCTCCAATAACAAGCACTCTTTTATTGATTTTGAAAGATGATGAGAAAAGCGGCTTATTCAGCTTTACCTTTTCAACCGCCATTCTAACAGCCTCTATGGCCTTATTTGTGTTTAATTCCTTGTCTGTGCCTATCCAGGATATGTGCTCTCTGATATTTGCCTGTTCAAAGAAATAACGGTTAAGGCCAGCCTTTGCAACCGTACGCCTGAAAGTCAATTCATGCATACGTGGAGAACAGGCGGCTACAACAACTCTATCAAGATTCTCTGTCTTTATAGCCTTCTGTATCTCCTCCTGGCCTGGCTCTGAACATGTGTACATATAGGTGGTTGAATATACAACGCCAGGTAATTTCTTTGTCTCTTCAGCTACTTTTGCAACATCAACAGTACCAGCAATGTTGCTTCCACAGTGGCAGATAAAAACGCCAACCCGCATCTATTCGTTCTCCTCTGTTTTAACTTCTTCTTTAGCAATCTTTTTTTCAGGTTTTTTAGCCTTAGCCTGTGCCTCTAACTCAGCCCTTTTTCTCATTTCCTCTACTGTAATTCTTGAATAAACTATATCATCAGCACTAACAACAAGTTTGTCTATTCCAATCTCCCTTGGTGGAAGACCGTAAACAAGACCGAGTATCTGTGTAAAATATAAAATAGGAATATTTAAATTTGACCCCATTGTTTTATTGACCTGTTCCTGACGCAAATCAAGGTTCTGCTGACAAAGAGGGCATGCAACAGCAATACAGTTTGCACCTGAGTCTAAGGCCATAGACAGCACCTTATATGTAAGCTGATTCACCATTTCCCTTTTTGCAACACCAAAGGCCGCACCGCAGCATTCAAGTTTAAATGCAAAGTTAGTCACTTCAACGCCAGCAGCCATAAGAACCTTATCCATAGAAATTGGATTTTCAGGGTCATCAAACTTTGCAATCTCCGGCGGTCTATTTAAAATACAGCCATAATAAGGAGCCACTTTAAGTCCTGGAAGTGCATGTGTAACCCTTTCTGCAATCGCATCAAGGCCAACATCCTCAAAGAGCACCTGAAGTGCTGACTTAGACTCAACACCACAGTTATAAGGCTCATCAAGGAGTTCATTCACCTTGTTCTTGAATATCTCACTCTCTGTCATGCTATGTTGAGCCTTTTTAAATGCGGTCATACAAGCTGGACACGGGGCTATAACCGTGTCAAGACCGATCTTTTCAATAAGCCTTAGATTTCTTGCTGCAAGCGCTGCTGCAAAAACATGATCAACCGTGTGTGCCGGGGTTGATCCGCAACAACTCCAATCATCCGGTTCCCTAAAGCGAACGTTAAGCTCTTTTAACACTGCCCTTACAGAAGCATCGTACTCGCTTGCTGTTCCTTCGAGAGAACAACCTGAAAAATATGCATATTCACGTTCAGCCATGTTTTTTAGCCTTATCTTGATATCTTTCATAAATTTTTGCTACTTGGTCTTTTCCTTTTATACTGCGTGGGAAAAAGTGAATCTTATTGTGACTCATCACCTTTGGCCCCAAGTCTGCATCTGTCATGATATTGCCAGACTTAAGATTGTAGGTAAGAAGTGTACCGACTTCATAAAGCCTTCCAAACTGCTTTACTGAACTAAGAAAGGCATCGTAAAATGTCTTTATATCCTTTTCAGACACTCTATTTTCCCTTCTGGCAATAATGCGAAGCGTATCCATTATGTGGGCAACATCTATTTCACAAGGGCATCTTGTAGTGCAGGTCTCGCAGGTAGCGCAAAGCCATATTGCCTTGGAATTTAATATCGTATCCTTTTGACCAGCCTGAAGCAACCTCATGATCTGACTCACAGGATAATCAAAGAAATGGCTATAGGGGCATCCGGCCGTGCAATTACCACATTGATAGCATAACGAGGGGTTTTGGCCGCTTTTTTCAGCAACCTCTTCTATAAAACTCCAATCAGTCTTGTTACTGAGGTTAATAGAATCCATATGTCATATCCAATAAAACTTAGTTTATTATTTCAATGTATTTTGTTTAGCACAATTGCAAAAATGTTGTCAACAATAATTGTTAAAAATATGTTTATCATAATGAACTATAACGTAAATGTTAAATATTTCACAAAGTTAGAATCATATTTATACCGCATAATAACTTAGCTACTTTAAAATTCATTTTTTTGCGGAACATAATTTTACGGCACTAATATAAATTCACTATAGTGAAAAATACATATGGTTAAGCTATAACTTGAACCATTTAGGTTCGTCGAAACTCTCAGTACTCCTTAAGACACGGTTTGAATAGTTTGTTACAAATTCATTTTTAAGCTTGCGTGTAACCCTTCGAAAATCCTCATTTTTCATCAGGCGTCCAATGTCTTCTGGATCTTTAAATGTAAATTCCGCAATAATCTCACAAAAACCTCCCAGCAAAACATTCCATCCTCCAGTTACCTCGAGAAAATCTATCTTCTTCATAGTCGGTAAATGTTCATTTATCACAAAATTGGCATAGGCACTTTTTACTCCCGGTCTTAAATCATAGTATTGATTATATTTCCATACACCTTTCTGGATAGGGTATTTGGCCCTTTTGACCGATCCAGTAGACTCTAAAACTGTGTTCCTGTAGTTACATACAAAATTCTTTAATTTTAGGGTAATAGCTCTGAAATCCTTACCAGCAATAATCCTCGAAATGTCATCAAGGCTCTCCGATGAAAATACAGCGAGAATTCTCGGTCCAAAGCCAACCTCAACATAATATCCCCCCACAGGGATAAAACCGAGTGTGGTAATTTCCGGAAGGTAAATATCGTTAACATATCTTGTATATTCATCTTCTTTACCCTGGATAATATCCCAGTTTTGGATTAACAAAACAGACATGTCCCACCTCCTTTTCAAACAATTTTAACGCAATTTTTAAACCCCAATCACAGCAACAATGTTAATATAACATCTTAATTATCATCGGAAAAGCATAAAACTTAATTTTTGTATCCAAAAAACC
>MWEV01000040.1 GCA_002071245.1 Deltaproteobacteria bacterium ADurb.Bin026 | reverse complement strand
GGGGTTCCCCGTTATGGAGCGCTATTCGGACAGGTACTGGGTGACGGCATTGCTGTATCCACAATAGGTTCGATAGAAGTATTCAAGAGCCCCCAGCCTTCACAGTTCGGCAGCGGATATGCCCTGATCAATATAGCGCCTAAATATCAGAAAACTGAAGGTAAAGAGGTTGTAATGAAGGCAAGCGGTGGAAGTTCAGGCACTCTGGATGAGAACCTTTCAGTAGGTACTAAAAAAGGGCCTTTTGATATATATGCTTCACAGAGTTTCACGAGAACCGATGGCGATCGCCACAATTCAGGTGAAAATCAACAGAGTTATTATACCAACATTGGCTTTCAAACCAGTAAGGAATGGAATTTGAGGTTTCTCGTTAATTACGTAAAAGGAAAGACTGAGGCACCGATGCCCGATAGGACAGCCAATTATGCGGTAAATGGGATAAATTGGCCTGCAGCGGAATGGTTCAAAACAGAAACCACACTCAGCACATTGACCCTAAATCACGAATACGAGATGGCAAGTGGCTATATCAAGGGTTACTGGAATAACACTAATTATGAATTATTACAGGAACTTATAAATGGGGCACAATATGCGGGCGGAACAGGCGGGTTATGGTCGAAGCAGGAAATCACAATGAATGGTGTGCGTGCGAGGGAAAAACTTCATTTTTGGCAGGGCGGAGAGATAATTGCAGGTGCAGATCTCGATTTTACGGTGCTTAAAAACATCCAGAGGACTTACAGCGGTGTTGGAGTTGCGGGGATTAACGACGGGAAACCGAGAAGGGTTTGGGATTTCCCGGATACGAGACTTTTTTCTCCTTATGCTGCAATAAGTCATGTATTCGGTAGAAATGATGGTTTTCATATCACCCCGTCAGCAGGTGCTCGCTATTATAGCCATAATGAATTTGAAAACAAGTCTTCAACACAGGGTGGATTGGTGATTGGTTACAAAAATACCGACCTTAATCTTAATTATGCCCGTGGAATCAATTACCCATCGCCAGTTGTTTTGATGAATATGGTGAGAACCAACGCCCCTGCTGACAATCCAAGGAGTATAAAACCGGAAGTGGTTGATCACTATGAACTTGGTCTCACACATAAATGGCCTGAAATTGCCTCTTTGAGTGCAACGGTTTTTCACGATAAAGGTAAAGACCGTTTTCTTGCATACATGGGCGGCGCAACCCCACTCAGATTTAATGACCCAATAGGTAGTTATGAAATACGCGGTTTGGAAATCACAGGAACGACAACACCTATGAAAAACTTAGAATTTTTTGCCGCTGCCACCTGGTTAAGCGTTAAAGCGAAGGGTGTTGACAACATAGAAAGCAATCATATGCCTTATACGCCTGGTTTTCAGTTTCAGACCGGTGCAAAATGGAATTTTATGGAAAAATATCAGCTTTATGTTGATATGCAGCACCTGAGGAATCTTTTCCAGGGTCAAGCCAATGGTGTAGTTAGGGGCGGAACTTTCAATATGCCAAGGCTTACCAGTAAAGACAAGCTTGGCGATATCACACTGGTAAATGCACGTATTAATTACCTTTTTGATTATGCCCCTTTCAAACTTAAAGATTCAGAGGTCTTTTTGGCGATCAACAATATCTTCGATCAGGATTATGAATATGCAAAAGGTTACCCAATGCCTGGAACGACGTTCTTTGGTGGTTTTACAGTGAAGTTTAATTAAATGAACGTTTTTTTAATTTTGTAAACAGGGGTGTTTTGTGAAGATTTGGGCGACATTGCTTTTGATTTTAATTTTAATTGGTTCCATGTGTCATTTAACAGGGTGTTCAGATAAACCATATGAAAGTAATGTAAATGCCTCTAAACGCATAATTATGACATCTGACACGATATTGTCGGGGATGGCAATTTCTCTTTTGCCACAGGGGCGCTATTCGGTGGAGGCAATGCTTCCACCAGGGCAATGCCCAGGCCACTATGATGTGAAGATCTCTGACATAGAAAGGTTGAAAAAGGCTGATTTGATTATCTCTTTTTCGGGGATGCATTTTATGGATAAGACAGGTATATCAGACAAAAAGCATTTATTCATTGATGCAGGGGGAAGAAACTGGATGTCGCCTGATGCATATGTATATGGTCTTGACGTCCTCGCTGTAAGGCTCTCAGAATGTTTTCCTGAAGATAAAAATGTGATAGAGCGCTTAAAAAAGGAAGCGGTTTTAAAAATTAAGGAAGGTGCCGATGTAATAAGTCAATCCATTAAAAAGGCGGGCATATCCGGAACCCCCGTGATTGCCTCTTCCATGCAGAAAGAACCGTTGGAATGGATGGGTTTGCGCGTTGTGGCAGAATACGGTAGACAAGAGGCCATTTCTGCAAGAGAAGTTGTGGATCTTGTAGAGAAAGGTAAAAAAGAGAGTGTAAAAATCGTTGTGGACAATCTTCAATCCGGCCCTGATGCAGGTAGAAGTATTGCGGAAACCATCAGGGCTAAGCATGTTGTTTTAACGAATTTCCCTTCAGAAAATGGTTATCTTGCTACCCTTGGAAAAAATGCTGAAGCCATTATTGATGCGGCAATGAAAAGATGATCGCCCAACATTTTATTATGTTTACATTGCATCTTATAATATTGATATGAGTGAGAAGATAATAGAGCTTAAAGATGTGGTAGTAAAGAAGGGGAAGGATGTGCTGCTTGACGGCATTAATTTAAGTGTTTTGCGCAATGAGTTTGTTGGGATAATAGGCCCCAACGGTGCAGGCAAAACAACGCTTCTCAAGGTAATAGCAGGTTTTGAAAGATTCATGGGCACGATTAATCTCTTCGGCCGGAAAGAAGGCTGGAGGCGTTCACGCAAAACCAGGCTTCGTATCGGTTATGTACCTCAACAGATGCAGATTGATAAGGCTTTTCCAATTCTTGCATTAGAGGTTGTAATGACCGGTGTTATAGGCCGTCTTGGTCTTTTTCGCTCTCCTGGCAGGAAAGAGAAAAAAAAGGCTATAAACCTCATGGAAATGATGCATGTCGATCATCTTGCCGATAGGCCATTAGGGCAGCTTTCTGGTGGTGAGCGTCAAAAGGTGATACTTGCCCGTGCAATTATGCAGCAGCCCGATATCTTGCTCATGGATGAGCCGACAGCAAATCTCGATATAGTTGTACAAAAGGAATTTTTAAACCTTATTAATGATATTCAAAGGCACAAGGCTTTGACTTTATGTTTTGTAACCCATGATTTCACTATGCTTCCTGATACGATGCAAAGGGCTGTTTTGCTAAATAAAGGGAAGATTGCTTTTGATGGGGATATCGATACTGCATTATCGAAAGAGACTTTAAGCGGTCTATTCGGCTATCCTATAGAAACCTTTAAACGTGACGGCAGGAGGTTTATCTCCTATGGTTGATTATCTAATCGATGTATTTTTGTATCTGCCTATTCAAAGGGCCCT
>MWEV01000039.1 GCA_002071245.1 Deltaproteobacteria bacterium ADurb.Bin026 | reverse complement strand
AAACGCGGACAGGGCACGTTTACAGAAGTCTTGAAGGGCATTGAAATGATGTACAAAGGCGGCGTGCAGTACAACACCCTGACTACTGTCAACCATGTGAACCAGGATCATGGCAGGGAAATTTATCTTTTTTTGAAATCAATCGGGAGTTACCACATGCAGTTCTTGCCTGTTCTGGAATATATAAAATCCGGCATTGTTCCACCCGGTACTTCCGGATCACATGTAGCCCCATGGTCTGTTTCTTCTGAAAAATACGGGGATTTCCTGTGTGACATATTTGATCTGTGGAGTAAAGATGATGTAGGGACCCGGTTCATTCCTTTTTTTGAATCGGTTTTGGCCAATTACCTGGGAATACCACCCGGGATATGTGCCTGGTGTGAGACCTGCGGCAATAATGTTGCCCTGGAATGGAACGGGGACGTTTACCTTTGTGACCATTTTGTATATCCGGAATACAAAATAGGAAACATTTCCACCATGTCTTTTTCACAAATGGCATCTTCAGATAAACTGTTTGGTTTTGGGATGGGAAAAAGAAACGGGTTACCAGACGCGTGTTTTCGTTGTCCTTATTACAGATTGTGCTTTGGAGAATGTCCAAAGCACAGGTTTTTAACTACTGCAGACGGCCAACCGGGTCTGAATGCATTGTGTGAAGGATATAAGCGTTTTTTTGCCTATACAGAAGCCTGGTTTATCAAAATGGGGCTGTCAGTATGATAGATACAGAAGTGAACGCGCGCAAGTGGAACCTCTTTTGGTTACCATTTGACTGCCATCTGAGATGCCTTAAATCTGCACAATAAAACTCCTTAATTATGCACAATAAAATACCTTAAATGTGCACAATAAGAATATTTTTCATATCTTTGGAGTGAAATCAAATGGCAAAATATGAAGTATATCAGTAGGTTGATAGAAGATGATCTTTTGGAAAAACTGGCGGCTTCGGGTGCTGTGCTGATAAAAGGTCCTAAGTCTTGTGGTAAAACAGAGACTGCCAAGCAATATGCTAATAGTATATTGGAAACGGATCGGGATCCGCAGGTGCCGGTAATGATGGCTACCAATCCACGACTATTGTTGGCAGGCAACGCACCCAGACTTATTGATGAATGGCAGGTGCAACCAGAAATATGGAATTATGTGAGGCACGAGGTTGACGACCGCAAATTGAAAGGGCAATTTATCCTTACTGGCTCTGCTAACCCGCCTGATGAAGCAAAACTGCATAGCGGTGCTGGACGTTTTACCGTGTTGCAAATGGACACGATGAGCTGGCAGGAACTAGGATATTCTACTGGAACAGTGAAAATGTCTGATTTACTTGCGGGGACCTTGGGCGAATTTTACGAATCGGCAGTTCCTCTTGAACTTATCATAGATAGAATATGCATAGGTGGCTGGCCCTCATTAATTGGCGAAACTACAAGGAATGCTCTTAATATGAATCGCAGTTATGTTGATTTGCTTTGTGAGGTGGATATGAGTAGAGTTTCGGGGGTAAAACGTAATCCTAACAAAGTACGTAGTTTATTACGTTCTTTGGCAAGAAATACATCTACATTGGTGGATAATAGCACCTTGGAAGAAGATATGAAAATTAAAGAAAATAATGAATTGTCACGAAACACGATATCAGAATATTTAAATGCCCTTTCGAGATTAATGATTTTGTACGAACAACCAGCTTTCAATTTACATATTCGCTCATCGGCATCGTTGCGTAAATCACCTAAAAGACATTTGTGTGACACATCGCTGGCTGTGGCAGCTTTAGGTTTGGAGAAGGAATCGTTGATAAAAGATATTAAATATGCCGGGTTCCTGTTTGAATCATTGGCAATCCACGAATTAAATGTATATGCCAAGGCTAATGATGCTACAGTGTTTCACTACAACGACTCCTATGGTTATGAAGTGGATGCTATCGTGCAAAGGCGTAATGGTGACTATGCAGCTTTCGAAATAAAGCTTGGAGTCGGTTTTATTGATAAAGCGGCCGAAAACCTCAAAAATTTTGTTGCAAACATTGATACTACAAAAATGGAGTTGCCAAAAACGCTTAACATCATTACTGGAACCGGGATGAGTTATCGTCGTCCCGACGGAATAAATGTTATTTCTGTGGCTTCTTTGGGCAGATAACTAGTTGTAGATGCTTAACAGCTCGCATTGAGGTTCCACCGCTTCTTTCCTCTGCGGCCTTATCGCACACCATTATGCAACCGTTGTGAAAGTAAAACTTAGATTTATGCGTTCACAATCGGTATTAGTAAGAAGATATATTTGCTCATGTTTCTTATCCCTAACCGGAGAATCAGTTAGCATCCCATTAAAGACCAACGGTGTTCGCTTAGCTCACTCGCTGGTCCGGAAATGAATCCACGCCGTTACCGGCGCCGCTGCAGTGCAGAAGTCCTCATTTAACCACTTAAACTCCTGTGTTTATTACAGGAAGTTTAGAAAAAGTGATTTTCACACTTCTTTAAAATACCGCATCTTGTTTTGCTTTATCTTCTGCAACAGCTATATCATGGTTAGGCGACAAGTATTGAAGCGTAATATATCCTACAGGTACAGGGAGTGCATGAGCATCTAAACTTATTAAGGCTATATCGTTGGGTAAGGTCGAATCAATTGTTTTCGTCCAGTAAGCCTGAAGTTCCCGATCTTCAAGAAAAAGATCAAACATAAAATCTTCTGGCTCATCCGAAGAATAATCTTCATTTTTAATACGGTCTATTCTTATATATTTCCCGTATGTTCTTTCAATACTTGAAACCAGATCATTAAAAGCATTCTTTAATTGAGTTCCATCATCGTCAGTTTCAATTTCCTTGCTCTCTGCATAAATCCAAACGATACCATATGTTGGACTGATTCGAACTCTATATTCGATAAACATATTGTGTGTGTCCGGCGGTATTACTTTGTAGACGTTATCCTCTAGCATTTCCGGATTCTTACCGGTTAGATTTTTAACTTGATCAAGAGTCATTCCCATTCTTAACCCAAATGGGCCAGGTTGAGAAAACAATGTTACAGTAGTACTCAGAATAACTGAAATTAAAATGAAAATTGTTCTCATGGTAATAATGTTTAAAATCTGTATAAAGTTATCAAATTCGATCTGACTTTTTCATTCAGATAATAAAAAAATTTTTGGATAACGCGCACAGGTGGAACCTCAGTGCGCCATTTTTCACGGTAAAATTGCAAATATCTGAATCGCAGGAAATTATAAATCAGGATACGATTTTGGCGCACTGAGGTTCCACCTCTTTTGGTTTTCCCGAATTCAAACTCAAACCGACCG
>MWEV01000038.1 GCA_002071245.1 Deltaproteobacteria bacterium ADurb.Bin026 | reverse complement strand
TTTGGCAATTTTTGGGGTGCCCTGCTGGGTGCTCTTATTATAGGTGAAGTCCTGTCTTTTGGGATATTATGGATGCCTGAACTGGCAACCGTCTTAACATTTATTGTTATGATTATTGTATTAATTGTAAAACCCGAAGGACTTCTTGCGAAAAAAGCAGTGGGGAGGAAATAACGCCTTGAAAATAATAAAACATTATCTGCCATGGATAATATATTTCGTGTTCTTTGTCGGAATTGTTGTGGTAAATCCTGGCGCCCACTATATACACCTTGTCGCAAGAGTCATTATCTTCAGTCTTTATGCTGTTGCATTCAATCTTCTGTATGGTACAACTGGTCTTGTATCTTTTGGACATGCGTTATTTTATGGTATTGGAGCGTATGTTACCGGCATGCTTGTTAAGGCAACAGGTCCGGAATATTTTCTTGTTTACATACTTCTTGGTGCCGTTGGAGCTGCATTTGTCTCCTTCTTTATCGGACTTCTAACGCTTAGGTTGACAGGCATATATTTTACGATGTTGACACTTGCATTCGCTCAACTTGTATGGGGGCTAACCTTCAAGCTTTATAATTTTACAGGCGGTGATGACGGTATTCAGGCTATATCCAAACCAGCCCTACTTACCGGAGGTGTAACGAAATATTATCTCTTTAGTTTCTTGGTGGTAACTGTATGTATTTATGTATTGTGGAGGATAAGAATGTCCCCGTTTGGCTCTGTTCTCAACAGTATAAGGCAGAATCCACAGAGGATTACTTTCCTTGGTTTAAATGTTTACAAAAATCAACTTAAGGCATATATAGTATCGGCATTTTTTGCGGGAGTTGCTGGTGGACTATATGCAGGACTTGACGGGAGCATTCATCCAGATATGCTCCACTGGCCAACGTCCGGAAACGCAATCCTTATGGCAACAATCGGTGGTATGGGCACTTTCTTTGGTCCGGTTGTTGGTGCCGGTATACTTACTGGTTTAGAAGAAATCGTTGGCAAATATACAGAATACTGGTCATTCTATATAGGTATCGTAGTTCTTTTTGTGGTGCTATTGTTCCCTAACGGGGTGTTGGGCATCAAAAAAATAGGAAACAGCAAAAACATTGAGGAGAAGGAGAAAGAGGTTGTCTGTAATTCTGGAAATTAAAAATCTTGACAAGCATTTTGGCGGTATTCATGTCACCAATCATGTGAATATCAGCTTTAAAAAGCATGAAATGTCGGCTATTATCGGACCAAACGGAGCTGGAAAGACGACCTTTTTTAATCTAATCTCAGGTTTTATTGCTCCAGATGGCGGAAGCGTTATATATGATGGACAGGATATAACAAGGGATAGACCAGAGAAAATAGTTAAGCTTGGCATGATACGCGCATTTCAGGTTGCAAATGTATTTCTTGAGGAGTCGGTATATGATAACGTATACCTTGCATCACTTGCACATTTCAAAAAAAATGCAAAGATGTTAGTAAACAGAAAGGCCTTTGGGGATGCAAAGGAACATGCTGATTTTATCCTTAACAAAATAGGTCTATTTTATTGTAGAGACGTTAAGGCTTCAGAATTGTCCCATGGTGATATGAAAATTCTTGATATAGCGATCGCCTTAACACTACAGCCCAAAATACTTCTGCTCGATGAACCAACGGCAGGCATGGCGCCTGATGAAAGAATCAAGATGATGGCTCTTCTTAAAGAGCTTCACGAGTTTTTTCAACTGACAACAATATTTATTGAACATGATATGGATATGGTTTTTGGTATTGCAGAGATCATAAGGGTGCTCGTGCAGGGTGAACTCATTGCCGAAGGTTCACCTGACTACATCCGACAACACGAAAGAGTAATTGAAGCCTATCTTGGGAAAGAGGTGCTCTAAAATGGCTGATATCCTTGTTGTAGATAAGATAAATTCATACTATGGAAAGAGCCATATATTATTTGATGTCAGCCTTACTGTGCGTGAAGGCGAGACGCTCTGTCTTATGGGACGTAATGGTGCTGGTAAAAGTACAACCTTCAAAACAATTGTAATGGATATTGTGCCAAAGAGCGGAAAGGTCTATTTTAAGGGGCAGGATATAACCGGAATAAAACCTTATAAAACCGCGCGATTAGGCCTCGGGCTCGTTCCAGAAGACCGTAGGATATTTGGACCATTGACTGTTAATGAAAACCTAATTCTGGGTAAAACAATGGGTAAAACCAGAAAAGGTATCTGGAACCTTGATCTTGTATACGAATTTTTTCCTGTTTTAAAGGATTTTCAGTCCAGACCGGGCGGAACACTATCCGGCGGTGAACAGCAGATGCTTACTATTGCAAGAACGTTGATGGGAAACCCCATCTTACTTCTTCTTGATGAACCAACTGAAGGGTTGAGCCCTGTTATGGTTAAAAATCTGAAAGATCTTGTTTTAAAACTCAAAGAGGTGGGTACCACCATCCTGCTTTCCGAGCAGAATATTAAGTTTGCAATGGCTGTGTCTGACCGGGTTGCAATCATCGATAAAGGTCACATAAGATACGAGTCTGATATCGAAATGTTCAAAAAGAACGATGAGATAAAGAAGAAGTATCTGGCGGTTTAAGTAAACCGATTGCTCTTAGTTTATAGCTCATAACACAATCCAAACAAAAACCTTTTATGAGTAAATAAGGTGATGCATTATTGCATCACCTTATTTAAGATATAAGCAGAATTATTATAAAGATTTTTATTAATTGTCATAAGCTATGAGCTATATGGATTAATTGATGTTTTAACTCGTTGGCACATAAATTGCTTACAGATATTTTTGGAACAAATAAAAATAAAGAGGAGGAATAGACATGCCTCTCATGACAAGCAGTGAGTACATTGAAAGTTTGAGGAAACAGAAAAAGCGTATATTTTTGGCCGGTAAAATGATAGATAACTATGTTGATCATCCTATCATCAGACCATCGATTAATGCCTGTGCAATGACATATGAATTGAGCCATAAGCCGGAGCATGAAGAATTGCTAACAGCAGCTTCAAGTCTTACAGGTAAAAAGATTAATCGTTTCACACACCTTCACCAGAGTACTGAAGATTTAATAAAAAAGGTCAAGATGCAAAGGCTTCTTGGTCAGAAAACCGGATGCTGTTTTCAGCGTTGTGTGGGTTTTGATGGATTTAACGCGGTTGATTCCGTTACATATGAAATGGATGAGGAGTTTGGTACAGAGTACAACAAAAGATTCCGTGCATATCTTGAATATGTCCAAGAAAATGATCTTGTTGTGGACGGTGCCATGACTGACACAAAAGGTAATAGAAAGCTGGC
>MWEV01000037.1 GCA_002071245.1 Deltaproteobacteria bacterium ADurb.Bin026 | reverse complement strand
CTCAAAACACGTTGTTGTTCAGGAAGCCCCTGCGGTTAGGGCAATGCTTGGAGAAGAATTTGGTATGGAACCAGGCACACTTGTTTCAGGCAAAATGCATGCTGCCCTGAGGCGTATGCAGTTTGATGCAGTTTTTGACACCAACTTTACAGCCGACCTTACAATACTCGAAGAAGGAACAGAGGTGGTAGACCGAATCAAAAATGGCGGTAAACTGCCGGTCATAACATCATGCAGTCCTGGCTGGGTGAAGTTTATGGAAACCTTCTATCCCCATTTATCTGAATATGTTTCAACGGCAAAATCACCACAACAGATGTTCGGTACGCTTTCAAAAACTTACTATTCAGAGATCAAAGGTATACCAGCCGAGAACATTGTATCTGTCTCCGTAATGCCATGTACTGCAAAGAAATTCGAATGCGCAAGACCGGAAATGAACGACAGTTCGTTTCGTGATGTCGATTATGTGCTTACAACAAGAGAGATCGCCAGGATGATGAAGGAGGCAGGAATAGACTTGAGGGAAATGCCTGATGAGCCTGCTGACAATCCTATGGGAGAATATACAGGTGCAGCAACAATCTTTGGGGCAACTGGCGGCGTCATGGAAGCAGCCTTACGTTCAGCATATTTTTTGATTACCGGAAAAGAACTCGAAGATGTAGACATACTTCCCGTAAGGGGAATGAAAGGTGTTAAAGAGGCTGAAATCGATATCAATGGCATGAAACTCAAGGTTGCTGTTGCCCACGGACTTGGAAATGCAAGGATAATACTTGATAAGGTCTCCGAACAATTACAGAACACAGGAAAAAGCGAATATCACTTTATTGAGATTATGGCATGCCCAGGGGGTTGCGTTGGTGGCGGCGGACAGCCATGGGGCAGTGATATGGCGAGAAGGGCAAGAAGAGGAGAGACACTATTTCAGGAAGACAAATCTCTTCCGTTTCGTCGTTCACACGAAAACCCATCTATAAAGGCGATATATGAAAAGTACCTCGAAAAACCAAACTCTGAAAAGGCACATCATCTGCTTCACACCCATTATTTCAAGAGAAGCAAGGTTGATGGTAGAATAATAAATGACACATAAACATACACGCAAAGATTCATTAAGGAGGAGAGATGTCTGCAGAAAACCACTGTAGTTGTGCTCAGGTCAATGAGGACGAATTATATCCGGAACTCGAGGAATTGATTGCCCAGCACAATGGAAAACCAACAGAATTAATCATGGCTCTTCATAAAGCGCAAAATCTTTTCGGCTATCTGCCCAAAAAGGCACAGGAATTTATTTCTGAAAAGTTAAATGTACCAATAAGTACAATTTGCGGTGTAATATCCTTTTATAGTTTTTTCTCCACCGTTCCAAAGGGGCGTCATACTGTAAAGGTATGCCTTGGTACGGCCTGCTATGTCAGGGGTGGGCAGCAAACACTTGAAAAGGTTGAGAAAGAACTAAATACAAAGGTGGGAAGCACCACAGAAGATAGGCGCTTTTCAGTAGATGTTGTCCGTTGTATAGGGGCATGCGGCCTTGCTCCTGCAATGCTTGTAGATGACGATGTCTATGGAAGGGTAAAATCTACCAAAATTATGGATATTCTCGGTAAATACGAGTAAGGAGGGAAAATGGCTACGGAGTTGTTTAGGGCGCATCTTTTGGTATGTGCTGGTGCTGCATGTGTATCTTCAGGTTGTCGCGAGATACGTGACGCCTTTGTTATAAAAATTAGAGAATATGGTCTACAGGATGAAATAAAGGTAATAGAAACAGGATGCGTAGGCTCCTGTGACCTTGGTCCACTTGCACTTGTTTATCCTGAAGGGGTCTTTTATCAGAAATTGAAACCAGAGGATGCCGAAGAAATCGTATCGGAACATCTTTTAAAAGGAAGGATCGTTGAAAGACTGCTTTACAAAGAACCAGTCACATCCAAGGCGGTACCATCTTTAAAAAGTATCGATTTTTTTAAATATCAGGAAAAGATCGTGCTCAGAAACTGCGGCTTGATCAACCCCTTAAGCATCGAAGAATATATAGCCAACGACGGATATATGGCACTTGGAAAGGCACTCACTTCAATGACCAGAGACGAGGTTATCGACGAAGTACTCAAATCAGGCCTGCGAGGAAGAGGCGGTGGCGGTTTTCCGACTGGCATGAAATGGAAATTCGCGAGACAGGCTGAGGGAAATGTGAAATATGTGGTCTGCAATGCGGATGAAGGCGATCCAGGTGCATTTATGGATAGAAGTGTACTTGAAGGCGATCCCCACAGTTTAATAGAGGCTATGACAATCGCTGGATATGCTATTGGTGCTAATCAGGGTTATGTTTATGTAAGGGCTGAATATCCTCTTGCAATAGAGCGTTTAAGCTGGGCAATCGGTCAGGCAAGGGAATATAAATTCCTTGGGAAAAACATATTCGAAACAGGATTTGATTTCGATCTCGATATCAGAATCGGTGCAGGTGCATTTGTGTGCGGTGAAGAAACGGCGCTTATGATGTCAATTGAGGGCAAAAGAGGTGAACCAAGACCTCGCCCACCCTATCCGGTAGTCAAAGGACTATTTGATTCTCCTACCTTGTTAAACAATGTAGAAACATATGCAAATATACCTGCAATTATAGTGAAGGGCGCCGAATGGTATGCACAATTTGGTACAGAAAAGAGTAAGGGTACAAAGGTATTTGCGCTCGCAGGTGCGGTAAACAACACCGGTCTTGTCGAGGTGCCTATGGGAACCAGGCTCGGTGATCTAATATTTAATATCGGCGGCGGCATTAAAAACAATAAAAAATATAAGGCGACTCAGCTTGGCGGACCTTCAGGTGGATGTATCCCTGTTCAGCATTTAAACGTTCCTATCGATTATGAATCCATTATAGAATTAGGTGCTATAGTAGGTTCGGGCGGACTTATAGTTGCGGACGAAGATACCTGTATGGTTGATTTTGCACGCTTTTTCCTTGACTTCACCCAGGACGAATCTTGCGGTAAATGTCCTCCTTGCAGAATAGGCACTAAACGGATGCTTGAGATACTAACCCGCATCACACACGGCAAGGGCGAAGAGGGTGATATTGACAAACTCATAGAACTCTCTACAAGTATAAAGCAATCGGCCCTTTGTGGTTTAGGTCAGACAGCGCCAAATCCTGTACTTTCAACACTTCGTTTCTTCAGAGATGAATACGAAGAACACATAAAGCATAAACACTGTCGTGCAGGTGTTTGCAGTTCACTTTTTGATGCGCCT
>MWEV01000036.1 GCA_002071245.1 Deltaproteobacteria bacterium ADurb.Bin026 | reverse complement strand
ACTCGTAGACTCGGGGTTAATCGATATGATTCAACGGGACAAAAATCTCCACTACGAAGCGAGAAACGAAATTGGGTTGGATTGGACACTGACAGAGGTGGAAAGGGTTTATCTAAGATGAAATTTCTGGAACATATGCGTACCACATTGAATACCAGCGATGTTTTAAGATTTCCTCAGTGGTTATGGTGTTGGTTTGGTATTCAGCGGTTTACGTTGATGCTTATGAGGAATCGGTAACCCTGATTGTTGAAAATGATGCCGTCCTGGGTTATCTCTTCTACTTTAAGACCAGCAGACAATTCATCTCCTTCCTGAAGGATCTTTTCGTTTACTCTTGCTACCCTGTTTAGTCTGTTTGGGCTGTAGGCATGGCCAGAAACCCTGAATGTCGGCAAACTATCTTTAATATTCGCTGGCAATTCGTTCAGGTTAAATAGCCTATTTTTGAACGGTATAACCCCATTTTCTTGATCGCTTTTTCCCATGCCTTTATTTTTCTTTGTTCGCGATTTTTCTGTTTGTATTTGCTCTTTTGGCACAACTTCTATTCCCTTAGTCCTAGGTGTTGGCGATAGTGAGATTTCACCGACATTATTTGTATTTAAGGACTCATCTGGTTTTTTAGAAGGTTCATTCAATACTGTTTGTGTCTGTTGACTGCTTGAGTCAGATGACTGAATTTTTGCAACAGATTTAAAATAAATATTGTTTTGCTTGATCATAATTGTCTTATCCGAGTCTTTTCCTGACCAGGGGTTAGCGAATAACAATATTAAGGCTATACCATTAATAAGCAATACTGCAGAGAAAAGGTACAGAAAAAATGGCATCTTTTTTCTAACAGGCTGGGGATTGCCAAATAATACAGATGTTTTGAAAGGCTCCTCTAACTGCTTTTTTTGTTCAGCCTTTTTTAACGCATCAAGGATATATGACATATTCAGCCGCCCTCTTTCCCGCTATAAAGTACTGGATCCTTTTCAGAAATTCTGCCGCCAAGGAGCATCATTGTTTTTGTGCCCACAATTCCGTCAGGGATTATACCGTTGGCAAGCTGTAATCTTTTTACCTGCTTTACTAAGTCGCCCTCATATTTGACATTAATATTGCTATCATTATATATCCGTTGTCCACTATTATGTGCTAATCTGTTTTCCAGCCATTTTACTATAGCTCCACTTTTACCTGGTCTGAGGGCTCCTTTATATTCGTCAGGCGCCCGCCAAAGCAACAGGTAATCGCCTGACCATCTCTTTATGACTTCTCTATTATCTACGGTCTTTGTCTCGTTTCCGATGGAAAGGACGGCAGTATCCATATTTAACGATATAAGTGTGGCATAATATTCAGAGTTGTTTTCATTTTGAAGTTTCAACACTGCCGGTTTGTTCATCTGGCGCATCATATCCAATGTGCCGATATCTTTATTACAACGTAGTCCCTGCATTATAGCCTGTTCGCAAACATTGCGGCCATCTCCTTGAGCGTACTTGATATTCCATACTTCAAACAGTCTTTTGTATGCCATACCTTCTGTAGCAGCTTTAATTTGTTCGTTTGGAATCTCAAGGGTTGCGGTTATGGTATTTTTTCTTTTCTCATTCTGCATAAGGTTGGCGTTTTGTGAGGTTTCTTTATTGATGGTCAATGGCAGAGCTTTTGCGATCTGTTTGCGGTATGTTATGCCAAGAAATATGCAAAGAATAAGAAAAAGTCCGGCAAACAGCAATTGGAAAGCCATTTTTCTATTTTTTTGATTATTTTTTTTCCCCAAGACCTCTTTTGCAGCAATTTTTAATGTTTTTATATCGACACGTTCCTTGTTCTGTACATATGTTCCAAGTAGTGCATTGTTGCAGATCACATTAATCAGCCTCGGCACACCATTGCTGACCCTATATAGATGTCTTATGACAGACTTTGGGAATAATCGACCTCTAATCAGGCCTGCCACAGACAAACGGAAGTTGATGTATTCAGATACCTCTTCAATGTTTAAAGGACCTAGGTGATATCTGGCCGTTATCCTTTGTGACAACTGACGGAGTTCCTCTTTAGAAAGCATGTCCCTTAATTCGGGTTGTCCTATCATAATGATTTGAAGCAGTTTTCGTTCATTTGTTTCAAGGTTGGTAAGCAATCGTATCTGTTCCAAAACCTCTTGTTTCAAATTTTGAGCCTCTTCAATTATGAGGACTGCCTTCTTGTTTTTAGAGTGTATATCAAGGAGATATTCGTTGATCAAATCTACAAAAACTTTAACACTTTGGTTGTTTTTCGGATAACTGATGCCGAATTCATCACATATAATTGCCAGCAATTCCACTACTGTCAACTTTGGGTTGAGGATAAAAGCAATCTCCGTGTCGTCCGAGAGCATCTGAAGGAAACGTTTACACACGGTTGTTTTGCCAGTTCCAACCTCTCCTGTCAACAAAACAAAGCCCACATCATTTTTTATTCCATATACAAGATGGGCTAGTGCCTCGCTATGCCCGTTACTCATATAAAAATATCGAGGATCTGGCACGATGGAAAAAGGTTTTGTATTCAAACCAAAATATTCTTCGTACATCGGTTCTTTTGTTTTAGAAAAGCAGTTGTTTTAAAAAAGAATAGCACAATATTTGAGCTGTTTGCAAAATATTTTCCCGAATGGAAACGGAGACAATTCTGTTGCTGCGTTTGTTTTTGTGATAGAATGAGTTCTTGATAAGATTGATCTGCAAAAAAGTTTTTCAATTTATAATAATGTGGAGATGGTGGGAGAATGACAGGCAAAGAGGGCATTGCAAATACGAAAATTATGTTTATTATGGTGATTGCCTCGATGTTGTGTGTTTTTATTCGCAATCCTCCGGTTCATGCCAAACTGATGATTAATGGTTTAGCCCATCTTCCGCAGTTACAGATTTCAGGTTGAAGAATCACAGATAGTTGCATTTAAAAAGAGGAGACTTTTCTGCACTGCAATAAGGTTTTAAAGAACCAGGGGTTGATATCTTTATGCTTTCTAAAGAAATATCGCCTAATTTTGTGGTAAATCAAGAGAAACTGCGGAAAATAGGTTAACAATCGCCCAGAATGGTGATATTTTTGTTATTATTATAGGTGCATAGCCTATGAAACATTTTTATTGTCATATGATTTCATCACGGTGCCAGCAGCACCTGGTCGCTGAATCTTTCCTTTAGTTTGGCGGCGAGCGCATCTGCATCCTTTTGGCCTTCG
>MWEV01000035.1 GCA_002071245.1 Deltaproteobacteria bacterium ADurb.Bin026 | reverse complement strand
GTTACACATCCAAACATCTAATCCTCTTAGAGATAGATTGAAGGGCTTATATAATTGATAGAAAAAGAGTACAAAATCATCAGGAGAATAAAATGAAACTCAGACAAATCTTCTTTATAATAATCTCACTAACAGTGTGTCTGTTTGGGTCGGGTAGCATTGGTTTTGCACAGATGCCCTTTATACCTCAGGCCATGCCAGGGGCTGGTGTCAGTCAGCCCGCTGTGGTGCAACCTACAACACCACAGACCGTTCAGACAGGCCAGCAGGCCCCAGTTCAAGCCCCACAGACACAAATATCCCCAACTCAACCCCTGCCAGTTAGACCAGGGGTCACATCACAACCCATACTTCAACAACTCACGCCACAGCAGGCTGATGCCTTACAACATCTTACGCCGGCTCAGCGAGCCACTGCTGAAAGCGTTATGCAGGAAAAGGCAGGTGCACTCACACCCGAAGCTATCGAGGCCTTAAAATCGAAACCAGAGTTTAAAGGGTTAAAGCCAGAAGATATTATAAAAGGCAAGGAAACCCTTGAAAAGATGGATGTAGAAAAGAAAGAGGCCGAAAGAAAAGATGCCGAGAAAAAAGAACCAGAAAAGAAGATGCTTGATAAAGAGGCTACAACAGCAGACAAAAAAGTCATAGCGAGCGAAACAGAAGAGATGTCCCTTTTCGACAGGATTCGTGGCGTAGGGGCTTATCAGGATATTTCAACCTCACTGAGACCTTTCGGTTATGAATTTTTTCGTGAAGCAGCCATAAGGGTTATAACAGATAGAAAAGATATTCCTGTGCCAACAAAATATATAATAGGTCCCGGGGATGAGGTAAAGATACTTCTCTGGGGCAGGGTAAACGCCCAGCACAATCTCATTGTCGACAGAAACGGCAATATAACAATTCCACAGATTGGTCCAGTTCAGGTGGCGGGGATGACATTTGAAGATATGTCCAAACAGCTCATAACCCAGTCGCAACAGATAGTAGGAGCAAACATCGACATAACAATGGGTTCCTTGAAGACAATACCGATATTTGTGCTCGGTGATGTAAGGAGGCCTGGCGCATACACAGTTGGCTCTTTTTCGACTATCACTGATGCATTGCTCATGGCAGGAGGCCCAACAGGCATTGGCTCCATGAGAAATGTCCAACTAAAAAGAAAGGACAAGGTGATCACTACATTCGACCTCTACGATCTATTCCTTAAGGGTGATAAGTCAAAGGATGCCATTTTGCAGGCAGGCGATGTTGTATTTGTGCCTGTTGCAGGTCCTCTTGTGGGCCTTGCAGGAAATGTAAAAAGACCGGCGATTTATGAACTCAAAGACAAGCATGACCTTCAGTCTCTGTTCGACCTGTCAGGCGGCATTATCCCTACAGCTTATATGCAGCAGATACAGGTTGAACGGGTTATCAAAACAGAAAGACAGGTGGTCGTTGATATCGATGACAAGGATTTTACAAAGGCAAAACATTTTATGCTTCAGGACGCCGACTTAATCAAGGTATTTAACATAGTAGACAGACAGGCAAACGTTGTATTTCTCAATGGAAACGTAAAGCGCCCTGGAAAATACGAATATAAACTTGGAATGCGCTTAAAAGACATCATCACGGATGAAAAGGAATTTTTGCCTGAGACCTATTATGATTATGCACTTATCAGAAGGATTGAACCACCTGAAATGAATATTCATTATGTACCGGTTAATCTTAAAGAAATCTATTTTTCAAAAAACATTATGAAGAATCCGGAACTAAGGCCACAGGACACAATTTTCGTATTCTCCAAATGGTTTTTCAAAGACAGACCCTCTATATCGGTCGAGGGTGAGCTTAGAAGGGCAGGCAGGTTTCAACTAAACGAAAATATGCGCGTGAGAGATGCCATATTATTATCCGGAGGGCTCACTACAGATGCCTATTATAAGGAAGCAGAGATTTATAGAACCGACTTAAAGACAAAGGACGTTACCATCCACAAATTCAATCCTGAAAAGGCACTCGAAGGAGATAGTATGCACAACCTTCTGCTTCAGGATAGAGACAGAATTGTCATACAGTCATCTCTCGGATATGCCTACAGAAAACTCGTTCATATTGACGGCGAGGTGCTTAAACCAGGTACATACCAGTATGCAGAAAACATGACGGTCAAAGACCTTGTATTTACAGCAGGAAACGTGCTCGAATCAGCATACCTCGAAAACGCCGATGTCTCGTTTCAATTTATCGAAGAGGGTAAAAACGCAAGTCTCGAGCACAGACAGATAAATTTGAAAAAGGCCCTTGAAGGCGACAGCGAACACAACCTTGTGCTGAAACCATACAGCAGGCTCTTTGTCAAGCGTATACCTGAATGGAGGCTGGAGCAGTTTGTAAGCCTGACAGGGGAAATCAGGTTTCCCGGCAGATACATAATCAAAAAAGGTGAAAAACTGTCCGACTTAATCGAAAGGGCTGGTGGTTATACAGACAAGGCATATCTCAGGGGTGCACAGTTTTTGAGGGTCAGGGTAAGAGAGTTGCAACAAAGAACGCTAAACGAGACGATTGCAAGGCTTGAAAAAGACTTGATGGCAGAAAGTACACTTCGCTTATCTACTGCCCTTTCTGCGGAAGAGGTATCAGGACTGCGAGCGCAGCAACAGGGCACCTTAAGACTCGTTGAATCATTGAGGAGGATGGAGGTCAACGGAAGGACAACGATAAGACTGGCCCATGTTCGTCTATTAAAAGGCAGCGAGTTCGATATTGAACTTGAGAATGGCGACAGCCTATACATACCTTCAAAAAACAACATAGTCAACATCACTGGCGCGGTAATGGCGCAAGGCAGTTATCTTTATTCTGATAGTCTGGCCTATAAGGATTACATCATGAAGGCAGGTGGCTTTACCCGTTATGCCGATGAAAAAAACATCTTTATTTTGAAGGTTGACGGGAGCGCAATGAAGGTTGCCGGGGGCTTCATGAATTGGAACTCATCCAATTCGAGATGGGAACTCACGGCATTCGGCGAAGAGATAAAAACATTGGAGCCTGGCGATACAATTGTCGTGCCGGAAAAGCTACAGGCAACCGCATGGATGAGAGGCATAAAGGATGCAACCGCGGTACTTGCTCAGGTCGGTATCTTCGCAAGCTCGATGAACTATATTTTTAAGTAAAAACAGTTGAG
>MWEV01000034.1 GCA_002071245.1 Deltaproteobacteria bacterium ADurb.Bin026 | reverse complement strand
GTCAAGAGTGAATACAATATCTTACGGCAAGGAACTACCTGTTGACCCAGGGCATGACGAAGAGGCGTGGGCAAAAAACAGGCGTGCAAGTTTTAAACTTGACTAAATACGAGGTAAAACATATGAAAACAAAAGTGTATAAATTGTCACACTTCGGGTGTTCAATATTTTTAGGTTTCAAGCGTTTTATGACAAACCCCGTTCAGAGGGTGAAAACCCTCAAGCTTTCATGCAAAACAGCAAAAGTTATGAGGCCTACTCTATGTTTATGCTTATTGTTCGGCTTACTTGGCTGCACATCAACCGATGAGTTAACGAGACTCCAACAGAGCATAAATGCCCTGAACTATGAGCTTAACAACTACAAGGCTGAAACAGACAAAAAGATGTCAGCCCTTGAAAAAGAAAGTCAAACGCTTGGTAAACAGATGATCAGAATGTCCACATCTGCTGACAACAAAGATAACCAAACAAAAATAATGCTCGGAAAACTCGACGAACTTGAACATCAACTACAGACATACTGGAATGAAACAAAAAATGAGATAAGCTCTTTAAAAAAATCAGGCACAAAACCACAATCATTACAGCCATCTACACCACCAGCGCAACAACCTTTTGTTGATACAAATCACGAATCTTCTTATAGAGAAGCCTTTGATGCGTTTCAAAAGGGCTCTTATGAAGACGCAATTAAAAAGTTCTCACAATTTGTTATAACTTACAGCAATACACCACTTGCTCCAAATGCATATTTCTGGCTTGGTGAAAGCTACATGAACATAAGAAATTACGACCAGGCCATACTCAATTTTCAGGAGGTTATAGAAAAATATCCAAAAAGCGATAAGGTGCCCAGGGCATTATTATCTCAGGCAGAGGCATTCAACTACTTCAAGGATAAAAAAAGCTCTATAACTATTCTCAAAAAGATTATAGAGCTTTATCCCAAAAGCGAAGAAGCAGTTATCGCTGAAAGAAAACTAAGGAGTATCGGGAGCTGACAAAAGCTTTCCCCTGGCATCCTCGGACTTATCAAGTACCGTCATATCATAGTTTCTGTAACGAGAATATCCTGTTCCGGCAGGTATAATCCTTCCCATGATTACGTTTTCCTTGAGTCCTTTAAGGTAGTCCACCCTGCCCTCTATTGAGGCCTGCGTAAGCACTTTTGTTGTATCCTGGAAACTTGCCGCAGAAATAAAACTGTCTGTAATGAGAGATGCCTTGGTTATACCGAGGAACAATGGTTCAGCCTTTGCAGGTCTACCACCTGCTTCCATAACACGTCTGTTCTCTTCTTCAAAAACCCACGACTCAACGGGGTTGTCAATGATGAAGTTGGTATCACCCACGTCTTTTATTCTTACCCTTTTCAACATCTGTCTTACTATAACCTCGATGTGTTTATCGTTTATTTTGACACCCTGTAACTGGTATACTTCTTGGATTTCATCAACAAGATAGCATGCAAGGGCTTTAATTCCACTGATACGTAATACATCGTGCGGACTTACCGGACCATCCATCAAGGGCTCCCCTGCCTTCACGAAATCGCCCTCATGCACAATAATATGCTTTCCTCTCGGTATGATATATTTAATTGGCTCTCCCCTTTCCGGTTTGACAAATATCTCCCTCTTGCCCTTTGATGTCTTTCCGAACGACACATAACCATTAACTTCAGTAACAGTTGCGTTCTCTTTAGGTCTACGGGCTTCAAAGAGTTCAGCAACCCTCGGGAGACCGCCTGTAATATCTTTTGTCTTTGTTGTTTCCCTCGGCATCTTAGATACAACATCACCTGCGTGTATCTCATCACCCTCATTGACAACGATATGAGCGCCTACAGGAAGGATGTAACGTGCAATACTTGTTGTATTTGGAACAACAATAGTCTTTCCTTTATCGTCTTTTATGGAAACCCTCGGTCTCAAATCCGCATCACGAGGCTCTACAATAACCCTGTAAGACAGGCCCGTCACCTCATCCTTGCTCTCCTGCATGGTTACACCTTCTGTTATATCGCCAAACTTTACCCTTCCTGAAACTTCAGATAGGATAGGTATAGTGTAAGGATCCCACTCTGCAAGAATTTGTCCCTTTTTTACAGACGACCCATCGGCTTCTTTTAGCTTTGCTCCATAAATTATCGAATAACGTTCCCTTTCCCTGCCAATTTCGTCGAAAACAGCAATTTCACCATTCCTGTTCATCACGACCGGCACACCTTCTCTATTATTCACCACTTTGATATTTATATATTTGAGGACACCATCGTTCCTTGCCTCCAGCGTTGACTGCTCAACCCGCCTGGATGCCGCCCCTCCTATATGGAACGTTCTCATCGTAAGCTGCGTTCCTGGCTCGCCTATTGACTGGGCGGCAACAATACCTACGGCTTCTCCAATGCTAACCAGCCTTCCCCTTGCAAGATCTCTTCCATAGCAAAGCACACAAACACCACGTTTGGATCTGCATGTCAGGACCGAACGTATTTTGATTTTCTCGAAACCCGCTTCCTCGATCTTTTTCAAGTGCTCTTCTCGTATCTCCTCGTTTTTTCTGACGATTATCTCACCATCGGGGTCTTTTAAATCCTCAAGCACAACTCTTCCAAGCACCCTTGTATCAAGCCTTTCAATAACCTCACCGCCCTCTATCAGAGGACCCTTCTCAATACCATCAACCGTCCCACAGTCATATTCTGAAACAACAACATCCTGGGCTGCATCTACCAGTCTTCTTGTGAGATAACCAGAGTTCGCTGTCTTTAATGCCGTATCAGCCAAACCCTTACGTGCACCATGAGTAGATATAAAATATTGCTGAACTGTGAGGCCCTCCCTGAAATTGCTCGTGATAGGCGTTTCAATGATCTCGCCAGATGGGGTTGCCATCAGACCCCTCATGCCTGCAAGCTGTCTTATCTGTTGAGCATTACCCCTTGCCCCTGAATGAGCCATAATAAAGATCGGGTTCAAGCTGTTCTGTTTTTCCGGTTTACCGTTCGCCCCCAAAATGATGTTGCCTTCCGGGTCTTTGACATCTTCCGAGCCAAGTTCATCCATTAGTTCATCTGCTATCTCTTCTGTTACTGTAGCCCATCTATCTATTACCTGATTGTAGCGTTCCCCTTCTGTGATAAGACCTTCCTGGTACTGGTCCTGCACCTCTTTTACC
>MWEV01000033.1 GCA_002071245.1 Deltaproteobacteria bacterium ADurb.Bin026 | reverse complement strand
ATTCTGACGATGACACCTGCCATGGAGGCGTCAAACCAAGGGCCAACTGGAATAGGTCTATATCTCTCATAATGGTTTATTGCTTACCATATCATGGGTCAGCTATTCAACCCCTTACCCACTCGATTTAGCGAAGAGCCAAAAAAAAGCATTGGGTCGGGTTTCTTGAGGGGGTAGCGGAAAAACGTTTTTGCTTGCAAAAACTTTTGGAGCGAGGGGGCTGAACGCCGACCGAGGCGTTCTAGCTGGGGCCAGGCGACAACCGTGTCGCCGGTGCCGGAACGGCAGGCCGAGGTCTTTTCCCCCTACATACTTCAAGCTTCTTTCAATCATATCTATCTATCCTTTGCAGAATAATTGCGGTAATACCGAATTTCAATAAGTTGTTTAACTTTAAATGGTATGGAAGTCATAGCACCTTTCCCTTTTTTAGTTTTTCCAGAAGGCCAATGGAAGTGGCTTCCATTTTTGCAAAGCCAAACCATTTTTTACCAAGGTCTTTTAGAGAAGCACCAATAAGATATAAATCTTTTTCATCAATAATTAAAAACCTATCATGTGACTTTGCAAATTGTTTTATTTCTAAAGAGGAATGCTGTTCATTAAATTTTTTCACATCAAGTTGAAGTTGTTTTGAAATGGTTTTAGTAAGAATAATAACCGAAACAGATTTTTTCTTCTTTGTAAAAAGAGACAGTACCGTATCATCAACATAATTATCAATAAGGATAATCGATTTTTGTGCAGACTTAATTAAATTAGATACAAATAACCACGCATCAAAAATTTGCCCATCGTAAAAAACACCTTTTTGGGGAATCTCATTTTTAGCTAAATAATTAAAAAGTTGTTCAAACTTTAAATCATGTTCTAGGAGCTTGTCTTCTATTTTGTTTAAACGCAATTTTTGTATTGTTTCTATATTTACCAACTTGCGCATTGCCACAAAAGCGCTCATAATTTGAATGCTGACTTTTACGGCAGTCTCACTTCTTAAAACTGCAGATAGCATGGCAACACCTTGTTCTGTAAATGCGTATGGTAAATATTTACGATGTTGTCCACGACCAGCTTTTAAGGTCACAATTTGTGATCTTAAAGGTTCTTGATTTAAGGTTGCAATTTGCGGCCTTAAAGGGTCGGTTTGGGACTTTATATTTTAAAACTCACTTTCAGAAAGTTGAAACATAAATTCACCAGGAAATCTTTCTATATTTCTTTTAACAGCTTGATTTAAAACCCTAATTTCAACTCCATAGAGTTTAGACAAGTCTTCGTCAATCATGACTTGCACATCGCGCAAGATAAAAATGCGACTCTGTATGCTTTCTACGGGAATAAGATCATTCATAACTAAACCTCAACAATCATAGTTTTACCTTCTTCAAATTCTCCAGTATCGCCCTGTTCAGCCTCTCCTCATCCTTCAACTGCTCCTCAAACTCCTTCTTCAAACTTGTAAATCTTTCATTAAAATCAAAATCATCCTCTTCATCCGGTAACCCAACATACCGCCCAGGCGTAAGCACATAATCCAACTCTCTTACCTGTTCAATGGTAGCAGAATTGCAAAAGCCTTCACTTGCGTATCCCTTGTCTGCAAAGACAAATGAACCTTCGGGAAGATGAGATTCAGTGATGATCCTTTTTAATTCTGTGGTATCGGCAGTACTGGCAGGAGTGATGTGTCCTCCTGTGATAAACCCTTCTTTAGTGTCAACGGATATATGGCCCTTATATCCGTAATAGGCCTTCTTGCCTTTTTTAATCCAGTTTGCATCTTGTCTTCTTGTATTTCTTTGTAAGTATTCTATCCACACTTTTGAAGTCAGAGACCCTCAATGGATATCTTACGAGGAAAATCCGCCACAAGTACATCGACGTAAACCGTGATGGTATCCATTTATCGAATCCCGTGAAGATGGCACGGAAACCGATGATTATCAATATATACTACGGCAAATCCCTCCGCTACCAGGCTTCTGGAAATGCCATATTCGTATATATATCCTCGAGCCTGTTTTTGTGTCCCCGCTCCATTGACGCCAATTCGACAAAGACGTTTTTCTGTGCTTCATCGGAGCTGATATTGGCAAGTTGGGTGTACATCTGCATGGCTTCGAGTTCCTTTTTGATTGCAATCACAAGGCCTTCGATAGGTTTCATATCCGCGGACAACAATGGCGTCGGGAGTCCGTCTACGACTTTATAATCCTGCGATTGAGAAAAGCGCAAGCTCTCCGGGGGACGGGTCAGAAATGCCTCCAGTGTAGTCTTATGTTTTTTCTCGTCTTCGGCAAGATCGCTGAAAAGTTTTTTAAGGTTCCCGTCTTTGACCCTCTCCGATACAGAGTTGTAAAACGCATACGCCTCGTCTTCACCTTCAATAGCGAAGGCCAGTATCTTTTTGAACTCCTCTTGATTCATAATTCCTCCTCGGCAATACGCCCATTCGTTGTTTTAAGAAAACTTGTTACACCTTCTTTACGGAATGCGCTAAACTTCCAAAAAAACACCCTTTGATTATAGCATAACAGAACAGGTGTTTTCACGTAAAATATCGGGCGGCCCTACCCATCCAACCTTCTATCCCTGCAAGTATCAATTATCATCAAAACTAATCCACTATTTTCACCAATTTTAGTCCACCCATTGTTTTCATAAACCTTTACCACATCATCGGTAAATATCTCACCTCATTCTTCAAAAGGTTTATTGGAGGTAATTATGATAGAGACATTTGAAAAATGTCATTTCGAGGAGCGCGAATGACGAGAAATCCTAAGATCCCTCATTACATTCGGGACATGGATTTCTCCCTTCGAAAGATTTCTCACCCCGCTCACGCGGGGATTCGAAATGACAGAAAAGAGGGTCGAAATGACAAAAAATGGCGGTTATTCAAAGCTCTCGATTATGAAAAAAGGAGTAGCACACATGGGCCACCTTGGAGGGGGATCCCCGAAATCGATAGCCTAACTCATCGATTAATAAAGGGATTAAAGAGGGTGGGAACGAAAAATCCGACCTGAGTAGAACGGTTGTTTTGTTTGTTTGAATATATTAAAATATCGCGAAGTTATTCTTCAAAAAGAATTAAAAAATCGGATAGGAGAGCGAAATATGAAAATTAATAAAGAATCTTTGGAAAAAGAACCTGTAAATATTGCGAATGGCATTTATTGGGTTGGTTATACCGATCCAAACAGGGGACTTCACTGTAATCCATATCTGATTATTGATGACAATGAAGCGGTTTTAATTGATGGAGGGAACCGCGATGATTTTAGCAACGTCATGCTGAAGATTTTAAGAACAGGACTGAAGCCTTCACAAATTATCAGGCTGATATATCAACATTATGACCCGGATCTCTGCGGTAGCCTGCCGCAGCTTGAAGCCATTATAAATAATGACGCCCTCAGGGTTATTTCCCATACGGATAACAATGTCTTCATTCACTATTACTCGCAAAAAACAGAGAAACTTGATTATCGTCAATTGGGCAGTTGCTTTGAATTTGCTTCAGGCAGACGGCTGGAATTCTATTCAGTCCCCTATTGCCATCATTCGGGTAGCTTTATTACATATGACGTGAAGACAAGAACATTGTTTACTGGCGATTTATTCGGGAGCTTTGATTCTCGTTGGACACTGATACTTGATCTGAATGAAAAGTGCAAGGAATGCCATGACACGAGTAAATGCCGTTTAGGTGCATCGTATTGTGCTGTACATGGAATGATAGACTTTCATCAAAAGATCATGACTTCGAACCGTGCGTTTATGGCTGCCTTAGATACTGTCGAAAGGTTGAATATCGATAGAATAGCCCCTCAGCATGGAAGCGTAATTTCTACAAAAGATGATATAAAAACGGTTATTCGACACTTGCGCGCAATCGAAAACGTTGGAATCGACTATCTGCTGTCGGGGGGATCTGTATGAAAAATAGGTATTTAAAACTTCAGAATGTTTTATCAAGCGACTTGCGGGAAGATTACGATGTCAAAGCCTTTGCCTTAGAGAGCTTTGCAAAAGATATTGATGATCAAAATCAGCAGGAACTTCTAACAAAATTAATTCTCGATCACGCCTCTGTCGCGAAGAACATAGAGCAGCTTAACAAAGAGTTGTCTCATAGCCGTGAAGTGCTCGCTGAAGCGCAGGAGATTGCGCTTTTAGGTCGTTGGGACATAAACCCTTCCACTGGCAGCGTTGTTTTGTCGAAATCAATGTATGACATTTTTGAAATTGACAGTTCAACGCCTGTCACTTTGGAGTTACTGTCTTCGTTTATCCATCCGGATGATCGTGAGCAGGTAACCGAGATCTTCCAAAAGATGTTTGCCGCACAAAAACCTTGGACAACCAGATACCGTTTACTGACGAAAAAAGGGAAAATAAAATGGGTGCATGTAAGATTTCATGCCAAGTTCGATGCTGACGGCGTTCCTTCCAGCTTTTTCGGGACGCTTCAAGACGTTACTGAATTGAAAAAGATCGAGGATGAACTTGAAAAATATAGCAAGCACCTTGAACACTTGGTCGAAGAGAAAGTCGCGGAAATCTCCTCTTCTCAAATGGCAACTATCTATGCGCTGATTAAGCTGTCGGAATCTAGAGATGATGAAACAGGCGCCCATATCGAACGGACGGCCAGTTTCTGCCGGTTGCTTGCTCAAAAAGCCCGCTCTATCCCTGATTACATGGAGATTGCTACTGATACTTTTATTGAAACCATTTATAAGGCCAGTCCGCTTCATGATGTCGGCAAGGTTGGCATACCTGACAAAATTCTGCTGAAACCGGGCAAGCTCACCGACGATGAGTTTACAATTATGAAAACCCATGTGCAGATAGGCTATGACACGCTTTCTAAGGTTGGGCAACAATATGATAAAAACGAATTTCTGAAAATGGGCATGGATATTGCGCTGTACCATCACGAAAAATGGGACGGCAGCGGTTATGTTAATGGCCTTAAGGAGAACGAAATACCCATGTCTGCAAGGATTATGGCACTATCTGATGTTTACGATGCGCTTCGCTCCAAACGGGTTTATAAGGATGCTTTCTCTCACGAAGAGAGTATGAAAATTATTATTGAAGGCAAGGGAAGGCACTTCGACCCTTTACTTGTAGATTGCTTAGTCCGGGATCAGAAAGAGTTTAATGATCTTTTCGAATCAATAAAATAATCGGAATGCGCCTACCTTTTTGCAACCGATCACAGGGTTTCGTAGGCATGTGAGAAAAAGTAAGAAACCGATTACAGAGGGACTGTATCGGTTGCCAAATTACTGATTTTGCAAAATAAATGTACGTCATAACCTTAAGTCAACGACATTGCGTGAAATGATTACATTCAGTCCTAACGCATTGTGATTTTTTTCAAGAAACATTTATAACGTGCCGGACAGGTCTGTCTGAATTCCGGGGAAAATTATCTTTTTGCAAGGTGACTCGGCCAAAAGGTGAAAATTTTTCTTTAAAGGAAGGGGACAAAATATGCCTTCAGCGAGGTCATTGGCGATTCACCCCACATCTTGTGCCCAAGATCCCCTTGACACACAAGAAATCATTTCTTATACTCCCAGCAATGAAAAGCAAGTTCTTATCAATCAAACCAAATTTTTTTCTAAAAGGAGGGAAATCTTATGTCCGAACAGAGCCTTTATGATCGTCTTGGCGGGGTCTATGCCATTGCCGCTGTGGTGGATCGTTTCAGCGACAGACTGCTAGAAAATCCGAAGATCGTCGAAGCGAATCCTGAACTGAAGAAGTGGCACACGGAAGACTACAAGGTCAGAATGGCGGGTCTCAAGTTCAACCGAACGTTGTGGGTTTGCGCGGGAACGGGCGGTCCCTACCAGTACACCGCCAAAAATATGCGCGATGCGCATTTGGACCTGCACATTTCGCCCGAAGTGTTCGACGAGGTAGCGATGGAATTGGCGAAAACTCTCGACGAGTTCGGCGTTCCGGAGAAGGAGAAGAACGAAGTCTTGGGCGCTTTCGCCGCGCACAAGGACGAAGTGACCGCCGGCTACTCCGCCTAAGGCAGAACCCGAAGAATAAAAAAATAGATCGCGCAAGCGGTCTATTTTTTTGTCGTTTTAGGGATAGAATGCTCGAATGCTCGTTACTCGAATACTCTATTTTCGCGTCCTTCGTGCTTTTCGTGGATCTATAGAACGTGAATGTGAATTCGGGGGTGGCTCTTTATGGATGTTCTCAAGAAGGTCCCTCACCGGCATTTCATCTTCAGTATTCCAAAGATTCTCCGCCGGTACTTTTTGTATGACCGAAAGCTTTTTGCCGGACTCAGCCGCTGCGCCTGGGAATCCCTCAAGGTCTTTCTACAAGAGGCCGTACCGGAAAAGGAACCCCTCCCCGACGCGGTCATCGCCATACAGACACTCGGGGATTTCCTGTGCACCCTTTGGTGAACCTTTGGGGTCAGTATCTGACCCCAAACTTCTTTTTTACTCTTGATGTCAATTATCATCAAAACTAATCCACTATTTTCACCAATTTTAGTCCACCCATTGTTTTCATAAACCTTTACCTTTTAATTC
>MWEV01000032.1 GCA_002071245.1 Deltaproteobacteria bacterium ADurb.Bin026 | reverse complement strand
GACAGAAAGCTCAACAACACTGTCATTCCCGCAGGTTTTTAGCGGGAATCCAGAAGATGTAATGGTTCTCCGATAGAAACTGCATGGATGCCCGATAGAGGCATTCGAGCATGACAGAAAAACATGGTTCCCCGATAGAATCACTCGGGGATGACAGAAAAAAGGGGTTCGAGGATTTGGAAAAGAAAGGGTTCAAGGAGTCAAGGATTCGAGGGGTCAAGTGGAGAAAGGCAGAAGACAGAATACAGAAGTCAGAAGTCAGGAGGCAGGAGAAGGTTAGAGGGTTGGAAGGTTGGCTACACCTCTACCCATCCAAACATCTAATCTTCTCAGAGAAAAAAGGGATAGCTATACATCTAACCTTCTAACCCTCCAGCCTTCTACCCATCTACCCATCTACACATCCAAACATTTGAAAATAAAGGATTCTCCCTCACTCTACTTACTCCACTCACTTTACTCACTCTACTAATTACATGTTTTCAATCCTAATTCCTAAATCCTAATTCCTAAATCCTAAATGAATTATCCCACATGCACTTAGCGGGAATCCATTTTTTCAATTAGCTTCTGGATGCTGGGGCAAATTCATCATAACAAAATAAGCCGTTTTTCAAAGGTCCTAATTTACTTTTAAAAAAATATTTTGCCTTGCATATAAACACAACAAATTGATATTATCTTTCTTCAGACTATGGAAATAAGAGAAAATGATCTCATTAAACGACTCAAGAGGTTTGAGCAAAAAAGCGGACGAGTGATAAGAGGTATTGGAGATGACGGTGCTGTTGTCGATATGCCAGGCGGTCGCTATGTCTTTGTCCAGGATGCGCTTGTTGAACACATACATTTCGAATTTTCATTCATGGACACATTTTCGATCGGCAAGAAATCAATATACGTAAATGTATCAGATATACTCTCTATGGGCGCTGACCCCTTGTATTTCCTTGTTACTATAGGCATTCCCTGGAACATATCATACAAAAAGATACTGGATTTGTATAAAGGCATGCGCCGTGCTGCCCTTGAGTTTAACATAACACTCCTTGGCGGAGACACAGTTGAAACAAAAGGTGATTTTTTTATCGATGTCTCCATGGTCGGCATCCTAAAAAAAGATACATACCTTGGGAGAAATACAGCCAAAACAGGTGACTTCATAGGTGTTACAGAATGGCTCGGCGAAAGCGCAGAGGGTTTGTACAGACTACAGAATAACATGATACCCAAAAAACCCTGCAGGTATATTAAAAGATACAGAGAACCCAAACCACCTTATAACATATGGAAGGAGCTAATGAAACGTGATATAACAAATGCAATGATGGACGTCAGCGATGGGCTGATTATAGACCTTGAACGCATGATGATTGAAAGCAAAAAGGGTGCTGTGATACACGTGGAAGACATCCCAGTTCCAAAGACATTAAAAAAAGAGGGGCGTGAACATCTTGCCTTTTCAGGTGGCGAAGACTACCAACTGCTTTTTACATTCGGTGAAGATAAACTTGTGGATTTCAATGAAATGAAAAAAGAAGGATTTAATGTTTCCCTGATTGGAAAGGTAGTCAGAGGTAAAGGTGTAAAAATTTTGAAAAATGGAAAAGAGATAACGATTAGCTCAAAAGGATACGAGCATTTTGGAGATAACACATGAAAAAAGGCATATTCGTCGAAGATATCACAAAAGAAAACATGGAAGTAGATAGTAGCTTCATAGTGATCAAAAAAGCTATCTTTACCAGCAAAAACAATACAAAATACATGAGCTTGGAACTGAAAGACAAAACAGGTAAGATTGAAGGTAAGATATGGGATAATGTTGATTTATTTGATAACGTTTTTGAGAAAAACGATATTGTTTCAATAAAAGCAAAGACGAGGTTCTTCCAGGACAAGCCGCAACTTCACATAAGCAATATCAAAAAGGTTGATAAGACAATTGACATCGATGGTATGCGTAATTTTTTTCCTGAGAGCGAAAGAGGGATTGAACATCTCAAAGAGGAATATTTCAGTATCATAGAACAGATCCGACATCCACACATTTTAAGGCTTTTTTCTGTATTTAACGAAAGAAAGGACATTCAGGAAAAGTTTTTTCTCTTTCCTGCCTCTATAGGGGTTCACCATGTCTATATGGGCGGACTTCTCGAACACTCCCTCTCTTTAGCAAAAATGGGTATACATGCTGCAAAGACCATTGGGGGTGACATTGACATAATTATTGCGGGTTCGATTCTACATGATATTGGAAAGGTTGAAGAGCTTGAAATAAAAGATGGTTTTAAATATACGGACAAAGGCAGGCTTATGGGACACATAGCGCTCGGCGTTATCATACTTAAAGAACTCATCGGAGACATTACAGAATTCCCTGTTCACGTTGCGGATGTGCTTGCCAATATCATTATCAGTCA
Organism: Deltaproteobacteria bacterium ADurb.Bin026; assembly: GCA_002071245.1. Taxonomy (GTDB): domain Bacteria; phylum Desulfobacterota; class Syntrophorhabdia; order Syntrophorhabdales; family Syntrophorhabdaceae; genus MWEV01. The sequence goes on along the minus strand of MWEV01000032.1, from coordinate 751 downwards.
TCATGGCATGGAAGAGTGGGGTTCACCAAAAAAACCTATGTCTTTAGAAGCGCTTGTGGTACATTATCTGGACAATCTTGACGCAAAGGCAATGGGTGTAAAAGAGCACATGAAGGAAAACATGGAGAATGAGAGATGGACAACGTATCACCGGCTCTATGAGTCTCGTTTTTACAAACTTCCCGAAGGATAATGTATGGAGATAAGAAGGGTATTCGTCGACAAACTTAGAATTAAAAATGGTATGGCATTACTCACTGGGCCGATGCATAAATATATAATTACCGTGCTTAGAAAAGCCATCGGCGACAGAATCGACCTCATCGATGGGAAAGGTTATCTATACAGATGTATAATTAACAACATCAAAAGCAAGGATATCTTTTTACAGGTACTTGATGTGGTGCACCGTCCTGAAGAAAAAAGACCAAAAGTAACACTATGTGTAAGCCCCATAAAGGGGCCGCGTATGGATTGGCTTATTGAAAAATCAACCGAGTTGTGTATTGACCGGATACTCCCAACGATCTTCAAGAGAACCATCGTCAAATTCAGCGACACAGAAAAAGGGAAAAACGAAAGATGGAAACGCATCGTCATTGAGGCATCAAGACAATCAGGAAGATTTTCTATACCGGAGATTATAGAGCCAACTCCACTGAGAGGAATAGTACCTTTTATCGAAAATATTTCCAACCGTTGGGCGTTTTACGAAAGAGAAAAAGACACTACCTTAAGGGACGTCATAACA
>MWEV01000031.1 GCA_002071245.1 Deltaproteobacteria bacterium ADurb.Bin026 | reverse complement strand
TTTGAGGTTGCGCTTGATTTTGGTATAGAGGTTGAAGGAAAAGACGTCAGAGAGATTGCCATTGAATTAGGAGAAAAGGCATTTAAAGAGTTTGGAAAGCAACATGGAGAACTTGTTTATGTGAAAAAGGCGCCCCTGAAAAGACAGGAGATCTGGAAAAGATTGGGGGTTACTCCAAGAGGCATAGACAGGGAAATTGTTGAAATTATGCACAGGACACATATGGGTGTAGACCAGGACTACAGACATATCCTCCTTCAGACAATGCGTTGTGCCCTTGCGGATGGTTGGGGTGGCTCCATGATCTCTACTGATCTACAGGATATAATGTTTGGCACCCCTGTTCCTGTGCTGGGCAGTATAAATCTCGGCGTATTAAAGGAAGACCATGTGAATGTTATTGTTCATGGACATGAACCCTTATTGCCGGAGATGCTTGTTGTTGCAATACGTGATCCCGAAATAAAGGCGCTTACAGAAAAATCAGGCGCAGTTGGCATAAACCTTGCCGGTATGTGTTGCTCTGCGAATGAAGTGCTCATGCGCCATGGTATACCATGTGCGGGAAACTTCCTTCAGCAGGAACTTGCACTTGTAACTGGTGCGGTTGAGTTGATGACAGTTGATGTCCAATGCCAGATGCAGGGTTTGCAAAGTGTAGCAGAATGTTTCCACACAAAACTGATTTCTACATCGGACAGGGCAAAGATTGAAGGTGCCGAACACATTGAATTTCATCCAGAAAATGGTCTTGATACGGCGAAAAGGATTCTGCGCATGGCGGTAGAGAACTATCCAAACAGAAGACACAATGTTTACATTCCTTCGTATTCACAGGACATGGTAGCTGGTTTTAGTCATGAGACGATAAATTATCTTTTGGGGGGTATTTTCAGGGCGAGCTATAAACCTTTGAATGAAAATATAATAAATGGGCGGATAAGGGGCGTTGCGGGTGTTGTTGGGTGCAATAACATAAGAATGCCCCACGATGTTGGTCATATAACAATGATTAAAGAGCTTATAAAAAATGATGTAATAGTGTTGACTACAGGTTGTGCTGCTATGGCATGCGGTAAGGCCGGTCTTTTGACCCCAGAAGCTGCCCGTGAATTTTCCGGATCAGGATTAGCTGAGGTTTGTGAAGCGGTTGGGATTCCCCCTGTGCTTCATATGGGCTCATGTGTTGACAACTCGAGGATTCTTATAGCTGCTACTGCCATGGTGAAAGAAGGGGGGCTTGGTGATGACATAAGCGATCTTCCGGCAGCAGGTGCAGCACCGGAATGGATGAGCGAAAAGGCGATAGCAATAGGCCAGTATTTTGTCGGTTCAGGGGTTTTTACGGTTTTTGGTACCACATGGCCAACCCTTGGCAGCGATAAGGTGACTGGTCATCTTTTCAATGATTATAAGGAGTTGCATAAAGGTATGTGGGCGTTTGAGCCTGACCCTGTAAAGGCTGCACATCTTATGATTGAACATATAGATAGTAAAAGAAAAGCCCTTGGTCTCGATAAGGCGAGAGAAAGGGTATTGTTTGATATGGCTATGAGAAGGGCGATGGCTTAAAAGTGAAGATGTGAAGAGAGAAAGGACGAAGCTTTGAAGAAATGCAATTTCTCAACTTCCGATTTAAACCAAGGGGGTATTGATGTCTAAGATTATAGCATCTGCGGCAATAAGGGGTGCACATAAAATTTACAATAACGCTGAGGCTTGTTATGAAAGATCGCTCGAAAGGTATGGTCCTGACCAGGAGATCGGTTTTCCGAATACCGCATATTACCTACCAATTATTTATGCAATTACAGGTATTGGTGTTTCAAAGATAAAAGATATAAGAAAGGTTCTTGACATCTGTAAAAGGCTTATCCCACCCCCTGTAAAAGAAATAACACACCTTCCTTATCTTGCTCCTGCGCTTGATGCTGGAATGGCGACCTTTTTTGCCGAAGAGATAATTGAGGCGATTAGATACCTCGAAGAGCCTGGATATTATCTTGAAAACAGTGAAGAGATCGGCCACGATGGAAAGATATGGCTTGGAGCAGCAAATGATGTTATCTTCAGAAAAAGGGGTGTTGAATTTGTAGACGGCACAGCGCCTGGTTTTGCCGCGATTGTGGGTGCTGCTCCTGATGCCCAAACGGCTTCAAGGATTGCACTTGAACTGCAGGAAAAAAATCTGTATGTGTTTATGTGTGCTGAAAACGAAGGCAAGAGATTTTCAGAGCAGCTTTTAGAGGCAGGTGTTCAGATAGGTTGGCCGACACGTCTTGTATCGTTTGGTCCAGATGTATCTGCTGCTGTTTTTGCAATAGGCTTTGCATGCCGGGTTGCAATGGCTTTTGGCGGAATCAAGCCAGGGGATTTCAGAAGAAATCTGATTTATAACAAAGATAGAACATATGCGTTTGTTCTTGCGCTTGGAAGGGTAACCGATGAGTGGTATGCAAACGCTGCCGGTGCTATAAACTGGGGATTTCCTGCGATAGCAGATACACCTATACCGCAGGTTTTACCTACAGGTATCTGTACTTATGAACATGTGGTTTCCAATATTTCTCATGACCAGATAGTCCAGCGGGCAGTTGAGGTAAGGGGTCTTAAGGTTCAAGTTGCAAAGGTACCTATACCGGTTTCTTATGGTCCGGCGTTTGAGGGTGAAAGGGTTCGGGGTGAAGACATATATGTTGAGATGGGTGGCGGTAGGACAATTGCAGTTGAATGGACAACCATGCAAAGCATGGAAGAGGTTGAGGACGGAAGGGTTGAAGTAATAGGGCCAGATGTAACTGATATTGCACCAGGAACGAGACTGCATTTTGCAATGCTTGCAGAGGTTGCCGGACGGAATTTTCAGGAAGACTTTGAACCAATACTTGAGCGTCAAAACCACCATCTGATCAATCAGGCCCAGGGTGTTATGCATATAGGGCAGAGGGATATCGCCTGGATAAGGATCTCGAAACAGGCGGTGGAAAAAGGTTTTAAACTGGAACATATTGGAAAGATAATCCATGCAAAGTATCATCAGGATTTCGGGGCTATATTTGACAAGGTCCAGATAAAAATCTATACCGATGAGAAAAAGGTAAAAGAGATACTCGATATGGCACGCGCGTCGTATAGTCACAGAGACGCAAGGATTGAAGGCATGACAG
>MWEV01000030.1 GCA_002071245.1 Deltaproteobacteria bacterium ADurb.Bin026 | reverse complement strand
AAACGGGGACGACCCAAAAAACAGCACTCAATTCAGCTGGAGAGTTAATTGTACAAAATAATGAAAAACTCACGTTATTTATTGTATTATTCTGTCATCCCTGTTATTGTCAGAGCAGAACTGCTAGCACCAGAAAACCGCAGGATCAGATTCCCATTGATTCTTGTTTGTTTAGTATAACCTATACCTACCATTATGCCAAAGATACAATCGGGAAAGTCCGACTGTTTGACAAACAGGTACTCGAAATAGGAACAACTATAGTTCACTATTACAGCAAAAATGCAGCGCTTATTGATTCCATTATGTTTCAGGCCAAAGTTGCCGTAAACCCGCGAAAATCTTTTGCTGCCAATGAACGGGAATTATACGAAGACATCTACTGGAACTATCCGCACAAAGATTCCATTGGCGTTTATACTGGTCTTGTGAATGTAGATTACTTCTATGAAGAACCAGTTCCCTCCATGGAGTGGAAACTGACAGAAGATACCTGTTCCATCCTGGGATATACGTGTTTTAGAGCTTCTACCCGTTTTAGGGGGCGCAGTTATACAGTCTGGTTTACCCCGGAAATTCCAATTTCCCATGGGCCCTGGAAATTCAACGAACTGCCGGGGTTGATCCTCAAAGCCCGGGATGAGGCAGATTTGTTCGTCTGGGACGTCCAAACCATCTTACGTGAACAGAATAAAAAAATCTATGTCATGAATCCTCGTTTCAATAAGATTATTGAAACAACACGTCCGAACCTGCTTAGATTACAGGAAAAAAGATGGAAGGATCCCGCTGGTCTTCACGTTCAGCACGGATCTGCAATGCACGTCCGAGATAATAAAACAGGTAAATTTATGAAAATGACTCCCGGGCAATTGGTATTACCTTACATTCCTGTCCCGGAACTGGAATAATGAAAAAGACATTTATCATATTTTACTGCTGTTTGTCAGCAATCTATGCTCTGGCTCAGGATCCGGATTGCCGTGACGTCACACAGAAGACGATCATAGATTCAAGTTTCCTGTCGGTCACGTATGACTTTACATTCGCCATTGATACTCTTTCCGATATACGTTATACGGACCGGCAGCGATTGGATATTGGTTCGCATTTTATCCATTATTTCAGTCTTTTAGCCGACAAAACAGATTCTACCATGTATAGGGCCAGAATTAGTAAAACACAAGGCGGCTTAAACCCGCGCAACTGGATGGCAGCAAATGAAAAAGATCACTATGAAAATTACTATTTCCATTACCCCGGAAAAGGACAGCTTACCGTCTGGACAACCATTGTGAACACAGAATATATTTACAACGAACCTGTTCCTGATATTGACTGGCAATTGAATCTGGGTGAATCAGAAACAATCCTTTCCCACCAATGCTATAAAGCAACCGCTTGTTTCAGGGGCCGTTCCTACGAAGTTTGGTTCACTCTTGAGATACCTGTTCAGGCAGGACCCTGGAAATTGCAGGGATTGCCGGGGCTTATTCTCAAGGCAAAAGATAATAAAGGTCTTTTCCTGTGGAGTGCCACCGGAATCAGTCAGACAAAAAACTTAATTTTCATGTATGACACAAAAAAACAGGGACTATCAGGAACATCTGCCATCAGGGAAAAAATCATCAGCCGGGCGCAATTACAGAAATTACAGCGAAAAATATGGGATGATCCTATAGGTTTGGCCGAACAGCATGGAAAAATAACAGCATCTGTTGCGCTCGATCGAAAAACCGGGAAAATGGTGCCTGTTACTGAAGAAATGCGTCTTTCATTTCGTAAACCTTATATACCACCCTTAGAGTTGGAATAATTGTCATATATTGAGCAAATTAGATTATGAAATCATTTCCGCTGTATAAGTGCTATATCTTCTTATTATTTTTCCTGTTTCCTCTGGAAATATGTGGCCAGGTAGTCATTAGTGGCAAAGTAACTGATAGTAAAACCGGGAAAGCCGTTCCGGACGCTAATGTACTGCTGCTGACGAAAGACGGAAAATCTTTTTATGCATATACAATAACCGCTGAAGAAGGCCTTTTCAAACTCACCAGTAATGCAAAGGTTGATAGCCTGATGCTGAAGGTGACCGGGTTCAATATTAAGGAACAAAAGAAAATCATCGAAAACAGGACACAGATAGTGGATTTACAGGTCCAAGAACAAGCACTTAATATTCGTGAAGTTACTGTAAAGTCAGAACCCATAGTGCGTCGTAGTGATACCGTAAATTATTATGTTACCAATTTTATTGATTCGCTTGACCGTTCCATCGGCGATGTATTGAAAAAAATGCCCGGTATTGAAGTTCGGGAAAGTGGTGAGATCAGGTATTTAGGCAAATCCATCAACAGGTTTTATGTAGAAGGCCTTGATTTGCTGAAAGGCCGATATGGTGTTGGGACCAGAAATATCCAGGCAAAGGATATCGCTACGGTACAAATCCTGGAAAATCACCAACCTGTCAAAGCATTGGAAGACATCGATTTTTCAACAGATCCGGCAATAAATCTAAAGCTTAAGGAGAGTGCCAAAGGCACATTCAATTCTGTAGTGCAAATAGGAGGAGGTTATAAACCAATTATGTGGAATGGGGAGTTAACAACCATATTTTTTGGCCGGAAATTCCAGACCCTGAATACCTACAAAACAAACAATACAGGAGAAGATGTGTCACGTGAATTAAAATCGTTTTACGGGGGCCTTGATGCGGCTGTATCTCTTTTAGGCATACTGGCTCCGGGAGCACCTGCCATTGACAGGCAGCGCTATCTGAATAATAATGTACATGCGGTATCGGTAAACACTCTGAATGTTTTAAAAAATGATTATCAGCTAAATATCAACGGGTCCTACCTGCATGACCGGCAACTTTCCGATGCATCTTCCGTTACCACCTATTATATGCAAAATTCTTTGCCCCTGGTAATTCCTGAACAGAGCAGCGTCTCAAGGAAAACAGACCAGATAAACCGGTAGTGTTTCATCGAGTGTGTCCGGCCTTCTCAAGGAGGTTAGTTTAGCATTTCAAATTTAATAATTTTTTGTGTTTTCTGGAGGAAACAATTTTTGATCCAAATCAATTCTGGGTAAACATCTTTGATAGGAG
>MWEV01000029.1 GCA_002071245.1 Deltaproteobacteria bacterium ADurb.Bin026 | reverse complement strand
AACCTCTGTAAAAGAGTTTACGATACCAACCGTAAGTGTTGGGCATCACTTGCTTTCAGTAAGTGGAAAAAATATTTTGTTGGGTAGTATTAAAACGAAAGACCAAAAAATTCAGATAAGTCTTAACAAACAATCTTTCGCATCTTATCTCATTAATTCAATATGGAGGCGATAATGACAGATAAAGATTTAGAACCATTAGACAATATCTCAGAGAACCTTACCGAAGAACAGAAGAAAAAGCTTGAAAAGATCATAGAAGAAGAAGAAGGGGTTACAAGGAAGGTAACCGGTTTCTGGAATATTGTTATTACAGTGCTTGCAGTTGCGATGTCTTTGTTTGCATTATATACATCAATTTTCCCTGTAACGACTCAGATCGTAAGGGGTGTGCATGTTGCTTTACTGCTTGCCATTTCTTTTTTGTTCTACCCGATAACGAAAAAATATAAAGGAAAGATAAATTATATTGATGTTGGGCTATCGATTTTGGGGTTGGTCTGTATTTTATACATGCTTATCGATTTTGAAGATTTTATTTACAGGGCAGTGACTCCTGAGTTGTGGGATATGATTTTTGGAATCTCATTTCTTGTTCTCATACTGGAGGCAACCCGTAGAAGTTCTGGTTGGATAATGCCGCTGACATGTATCATATTTCTTGTTTACGCGTACATAGGACCGTTTTTACCTGCACCTTGGACTCATCGTGGCTATGACCTTGAACGTATTGTGGGACATATGTATATGACCTTGGAAGGGATTTTTGGTGTACCGATTGATGTATCTTCAACAATAATTATTATGTTTTGTATCTTTGGTTCGTTTTTAACGGTATCAGGGGCGGGTAAATTTTATGTTGATTTTGCATTCACTGCAATGGGTAGCAAACCAACGGCAGCAGGCCGGTCGGTTATTGCAACCTCTTATCTGCTTGCGATGGCATCTGGCTCTGGGGTTGCAAATACTGTTGCAATAGGCTCGGTTGCATATCCGATGCTTGAAAAATCAGGTTACGACAAGGATAGCGCAGGTGGTTTTCTTGCTGCCGGTGGTATGGGGGCAATAACAACGCCACCAGTCATGGGTGCAGCGGCATTTCTAATTGCAGAATTTCTCAGAATCAGCTATGTTGACGTTATACTACTTGCCATCATTCCTGCCGCCCTTTTTTACTGGGGTCTACTCGTTATGGTAGAATTTGATGCAAAGAAATTTGGATTAAAAGCGGTTAAAATAGAGAAAAAATATACATTGATGCAACTAACGAAGATGTATGGCTTTCATTTCCTGCCGCTTATAGCGATTGTTGCCTTTTTGGTAAAGGGGTTTACCCCTCAGGTATCTGTTTTTGCTGCAATATTGACATGTTTTTTTGTGTCATTCATAAGAAAGGACACGAGATTCACAGTTTCCAAGACTATTGAGGCATTGAAGCAGGGTTCATTAACCGTATTAAACGTTGCTGCAATCTGTGCGTCGGCCGGTATAATTGTTGGAACGGTCAGCCTGACAGGACTTGGCCTTAAACTGTCATCAATTATTATCAGTTATGCTGGGGGGAATTTAATTATGACCACAGTTTTCACCGGCGTTCTTTTATGGGTGATAGGTCTGGCTGTTCCTATTACCGCTACATACATCATTGCAGCCGTTATTGCAGCGCCTGCCCTTACACAACTCGGTGTACCTGAGTATGCTGCTCATATGTTCATTTTCTATTATGCTTTGCTTTCAGAGGTATCGCCACCTACTGCGCTGTCACCCTTCGCTGCAGCAGCAATAACCGGTGGTAACCCTTATAAAACTACAATGATGGCGTGGAAATACACCATTACAGCATTCCTAATGCCTTTTATTTTTACAGTTCTTCCTTCGGGGAGGGCATTATTGCTGCATTGGGAAGGTATAGGCGTGGCATCGGGTATTTGGACAATATTTGCGGCATTTGTTGGTATTGGAATGCTCGCATCAGGGTGTTCGGGTTGGTTGATAAAGAGGTCTAATATCCTGGAAAGGGTTATCACAATAATTGGGGCTTTGGCGTTCGTGTATCCTTCTCGCATAGGAGATGTCCTTGGTTTTGCCTGTCTATTGTTTGTAATTATTATGCAAATGCTGAGAAAAGGGGGTACAGGACAAGCTAAGGTGGTAGCATAGCATAGATTTGATAGTCAGAAAATTGAACAAAAAAAAGAGCCGTTGGGTAATTGCCCATCGGCTCTTCAAATTTAATCAATCATATTAAGCAGTTTTTTCCATAGCCAGAATGGCAGCACCAAGTGCTCCCACGATCTGCGGTTCAACGTGGGTTTTGATTTGGGTTCCAAGTGCCTTTTCAAGTGCCTTTACAACCCCAATGTTTTTTGCAACTCCACCTGTCATAATAACTTCATCCTGCGAACCGCCTAATCTGCTTATAAGTCCCATTGTCCTGTCTGAAATGGCTTTGTGTATGCCATAGAGTATATCTTCTAACTCTTCGCCTTCGCTTACCAGTGAAATAACCTCTGATTCGGCAAAGACTGTACAAATACTACTGATTGTGACATCTTTTTTGTATTTTAGAGATATCTCGCCAATCTTGTCAAGCTCAACATTCAATGCCTTTGCCATAACCTCGATGAATCTTCCGGTTCCGGCGGCGCATTTATCGTTCATCTCAAACTCAACAACACGACCCTTTTCATCTACCCTTATTGCCTTTGTGTCCTGTCCACCGATGTCAATGATTGTTCTTGCACCGGGGAACAGATAGTTGACACCTTTTGCGATGCAGGTGATTTCTGTGACTGCCTGCTGTGCAAAAAGGGCCCTTTTTCTTCCACAACCGGTGGCGATGGTGAATGAAACATCAGAAGTTGTTTTACCGGGATAGGCAAGTACCTTTTCAAGGGCCATCTCTGCTGTTTTTTTTGAATCGGCACCGGTTTGCATTATTGTATACCCGATTATCCCCTTATCTTTATCTAGAAGGAGAGCCTCAGTTGTAATAGAACCTATATCAATTCCGGCAACTATCATTTTGTTTCAC
>MWEV01000028.1 GCA_002071245.1 Deltaproteobacteria bacterium ADurb.Bin026 | reverse complement strand
CTATGTGTCCGATGGTTCCTATATTCACGTGGGGTTTGTTTCTTTCAAACTTTTTCTTAGCCATAGAGGACCTCCCATATATTATATTTATGGAGCCCACGACCGGAATTGAACCGGTGACCACTTCCTTACCAAGGAAGTGCTCTTCCGACTGAGCTACGCGGGCATTTGGAGTGGGAAACGATTCAACCCACTCGGGCATTTGGAGCGGGAAACGGGACTCGAACCCGCGACCCTCAGCTTGGAAGGCTGATGCTCTAACCAACTGAGCTACTCCCGCACACATTAAATCAAAAAAAACAACAATTCCAAAACCAACAAAACAAAATATTTAAATGGTGGAGAGGGGAGGAATCGAACCTCCGAAGGCTGAGCCAACAGATTTACAGTCTGCCCCCTTTGGCCGCTCGGGAACCTCTCCTTGGAGCTGGTGATGGGACTCGAACCCGCAACCTGCTGATTACAAATCAGCTGCTCTGCCGATTGAGCTACACCAGCGTAAATATCTATTATAGTACAAGAATGGAACACAAAACAATATTTATTATACTATTTCGCTTTATATGTCAATAACATTGGCCATTATTTCATAATATTATTGACTTTGGATGCTTTTAAGTATATCATAGACACATAATATGAAGCGGGGTGGAGCAGTTTGGTAGCTCGTCGGGCTCATAACCCGAAGGTCACTGGTTCAAATCCGGTCCCCGCAACCAACGAAATCAAGGGGTTAGTGATTCAACTAACCCCTTTTTATCGTCCATTTCTACCATTTTTATACCATTGCCTTGTTTTATAATTTCACTCACCCTTAATGCTTTCGGTACTCACATGCCCTGTAAATGGATTTCGGACAGGATAAACAGTTTTTTCAGTATTCCAAACCAAATTTCGTCAATAAAGACAATCTTATTTAATGAACATTCTTTTTCTTAAAAATCAATAAAAAGAGCATGTTTGGGGAATTTGATGCTGATGCACTGATGAGATTCTTCCATTTTAGGTAAAAGCATATTGAAAAGAGAATTCTCGACGGCATACCAAGAAGATAAATTTACTGACCGGCGAGGGCACATAATAAGAAAGGCTTTTTGCAAGATAGATGCTTTCTACAGGACTTTTGATATACCTGGCTTGAACATTGTTGGCTATGGTCTTATATGCACGTAATAGCTCAAAAAGCCATAGATTGGACTAGGTATTTCGATGTCTGAGTTCATGAGTTATCATAACTAAATGAATATTAGAATGGTTATTGCTATGTATCAATCAATATTAACCAGATTGATTGTATTAATTGCAATATTGTAAGGCAATTCTGTGCCTCTCGGAAGATTCTATTCGATTCCAATAATTTTTTTTAAAAACCCTGTTCGTGCATAAAAGGCTCTTGAAATACTGCCGTGACCTGGACCTTTTGTTCTTGGTTGAATAAAAACACCCATTCTGCCTGTCAAATAGCCAAAGCCTTTATTGGTAATAGTTTCCCTGACTAAATTGTAGTCGCTTTCAACTTGTTTCATGATATCTACATTCGAAAGGTCAAAATTATAAACTCCATACAAAACAGATCTTGTTTCTTGCTGGTTTTCCCATATCCTTGCAACAACTAATTGTTTTTGAAGTTTTGCCTTTAAATGACTGCTGTTAAAATCGGTAGCACTGACATTATAAGGATCTATCATTGTAATAGCCATGGTTTCTTTGACGGTTAATTTGCCATTTTTTAGTTTCCTTAAAGATATTACTTTCAACTCCCATGAACCAAAATTGGGACTTTGTGCTGAATTAATCGGTAAACCAAGATGCCGCTCTATAACATGCCCTGCCCAGCCTTTATTCTTTTTTCCACATTTAAACACTCTAACGCTATATCTATCGGCTAATGTTCTCAAATCTGTTCCGATAATTTCAGAAATCTTTGCTTTAGCCATTGCACGATCCATTACAATCCCCCATTAATGATATATTCGCTTTCACTTTCACAAACACCTTCAAAAAGAGATGGTTGTGTATATTTCTTTTGCAAATTATTTTTTAATGTTTCAAATCTTTTAATAGATAAGTCCAAATACTCTTTTTCTGTTTCTATACCTATATAATTCCTCCCATACAAATAAGAAATTAAACCTGTTGTGTTTGACCCTGAAAATGGATCAAGCACTAAATCTCCTTTATTGGAACTTGCTACAATAATCCTTTTTAAAAGGCTTTCTGGTTTTTGTGTTGGATGTTTGCCAAAAACTTTTTCAACTCGCTTAGGCGTACCTATTGCCCACACGCTTCTCATTTGATTACCAGGCTTTTTTAAAATATCTTCTTTCCATAGTCCATTTTTCATCATCTCATAATTGAAAGTATGCCTCCCCTTTCTACTTTTTCTTGCCCAAATCAATGTTTCGTGGCTTGCAGTAAAAAACCTGCAACTTAGATTTGGAGGAGCATTAGGTTTAAACCAACAAATGTCATTTAAAAAATGATAGTCTAAAAGCTGCATCGCAAAACCGCAGGCATATATCGAGTGGTAGGTGCCGGAAATCCAAATTGACCCATCTGGTTTTAAAACCCTTTTACAAGCTGCTAACCACTGTTTGTGAAATTCAAAATCTTCCGCTACTCCTCGGCTTTTATCCCATTTGCCCTTGTTAACGCTAACTCGCTTTCCAGCATGACAAGTGAAACCATCATTCGAAAGGTTATATGGAGGGTCGGCAAATATAAGGTCAACCGAATTTTCAGGCATATATTTTAATACCTCTATGCAATCGCCCTTATACAATTTGAACCTGTTTTGTTCGTAATAGATTGTGTTTTCTTGCATATGAAATATTATAAATTAAATAAAAAAGAAAATATAAGAAAATCTTCTCTCTGAACCTTTAACAATGATTTTGCAAAATCATTAATACATTACTGATGGCAGAGGGCATCATACCGAAAAGAATTGCCA